>NZ_JBATVM010000263.1:0-23720 GCF_049671765.1 Psychrilyobacter sp. | reverse complement strand
CTTTCATACATTCCCATAAGGTTTTCCTTACATAATAGAAGAATTTTCTCTTTTTTCATCTTCTTCGATACCTCAACAAATTCTTTCATCATCCTTTTAGCTATTCCTTTTTTTTGATGAATAGGATCTACAGCTACTGAAAAAATAACTATATTTTTCCAGCCATCTTCATGACCTATAAGGCCCTTAAACTCTTCATCTGTTATGTCTTCTTGATTAGTAGAGCCACTATTTATATGAGCTACGATCTTTTCATTTAATTCTCCTACTATAAATCCTTCTGAAAATTTACTTAACCTTATCTTTATATTTTCTTTACAGGCTGCTTCTTCTTCTGGAAAAGTTTTTCCTTCCAAAATAAAACAAGCCTCAATATCTTCTAACCGTCCATTTCTTATCTTTAATTCCATCTTACCCTCCTGCTATATTTTTTAATAAAATTATAGCATATTTCATATCCAATTATTCTATAAGTGTTGAATGATTAAATTAAATTTAGACTTTAACTAAAAGCAAAAGCTACTAATCCTATACCTAATGTATAGAAAATACTAGGTATAAATACTTTCCTAATTACGAGCCCTTCCTTACCAGATAACCCAACAACAGTACAGGCCGCTACAACCACATTAATACAAATTATATGACCTACTCCAGCTCCAAGAGTTTGTTCTGCTAGTATTAAAGTTGGATTTAAATTTATAATATTTGCCACATTGTATTGAATAGCACCAAAAGTAAGATTTGATACTGTTCCACTTCCAGAGATAAAGGTTCCAAGCATCCCTATAAATGGTGCTATAAAGACCCAAGATCCCGCAAATGAAGAACTCATAGTAGTCGCTATATATTGTGGCATAGACACATAACCAAGGCCATTGATCCAAGAATTTGAAAACACCTGTACTAGTGCCAATGTAGAAAATAGTATTAGTGTGGTATTTTTTACTTGCCCAAATGAAGTAAAACAAGCTTTTTTAAATGAACTAAAGTTTGAATTCTGAAGAAGTATAGTTAAAAATGCTACTAATATTAATACTGTTCCTGGAGAATAGAGTAAAGCCCACTTGTCTGATATTTGCTCAAATCCCATTATATTTTTCCAAGAAAAATCTATAGTTGTAGTTGTAAATTTTTTAATAATAGGGAATATTCTGGTAGCTAGTAAAATTATAACTACAAGGATATATGGAGCCCAAGCTTTAAATAACGACATCTCTTTATTTGAACTCATTTGCTCTACTTTTATGTTTTCATCTAAAGCTTCATTCCAGACATGCTTGGGAATTAAAAATTTCATCTTACAAGTGATTGTAGCTACAAAAAGACCAGTGATAGAAGCAAGGATAGAAATAAATTCAGGACCTACAAGGCTGGCATATAAATATGCAGAGAGTGTATAGACTAGACCGATAAAGATAGACCAAGGAGCCATCTCAAGAATAGATTTAATTTTATTTTTTTTCCCAAAGGATAATACTAATACTATTACAAGGAGTAATGGCATAAAGGTTGCAAGAAAAATATCTAACTTCGTAATCAATATTGCAATATCACTGAAATCTTTCGGTGTTAACTCTGAAATATTACTAAGACCTACAAAAATTGGAGTTCCCACAGCTCCAAATGGAACAGGAGTGCTATTTGCAATAAGTACTAATATAGCTGCAGTTAGTGGCTGAAATCCTAATGCCACCATTAAAGCACCCACAACAGCCACAGGAGCACCAAATCCAGAAACTCCTTCTAATAGAGCGCCAAATAAAAATGCCAATATTATAGCTAAGATTCTCATATCTTCAGAAAGAGCTCTAAATCCCTTGTTTAATCTTGTAATAGCACCTGTATTTTTTAGCATATTTAAAAGAACCATAGCACCGAATAATATAAGAAGTATAGTTAGTGCTTTGTGGATACCTTGAAGTGATGAAGCAACTAGAACTTTAGACTCCATACCCCAAATAAAATAAGCTCCTAAAAGTAATATCATATAGCTAAGTGCCATACCCTTCTTAGCCGACATCTTTAAAACCACTAAAAATAACAGGGGAAAAGCCACTGCAATAAGGGCTGTAAATAATAACATATTTGCCTCCTTTTTATAAAAAATTATATAAAAAAATACCCCCATCCATAGATGGTAATGGGAGTATTTATATTTGATAGTAAAGTCTTTGACTAAAAGAGTCTTGACTTAATCTATTGACAAACCTTTCCAGGGTTTAAAATATTTTTTGGATCAAATGATTTTTTTATACCCACCATTAAATCAAGATGGCCTCCATTATACTGGTTAAACATGTATTCTTTCTTTGCAAATCCAATTCCATGCTCTCCAGATACTAAACCTCCTAATTCTAAAGATTTATCATACATTTTTTTAAACACATCTTCTCTTTTTTTCTTCCATAGATCTGCATCCATACTATCTTTACAAATATAAACATGTAGATTTCCGTCTCCAGCATGACCAAAACTAGGAATTCTAATATTAAATTCTTTGGCTAAAATTTTCGTATATTTAATAAATTCAGCTACATTATTTCTAGGAACTACTACATCACACTCATCCATCTCATCAGTTGATCCATGGATTGCCTCTAAGAATGCTCCTCTAGCAGACCAGACAGCTTCCTTTCTTTCCTCTGTATCTACTAAATATGCATCCAAAGCTCCGAGCTCTAGACATAGATCTGCTACTTTTTCATAGTCTTTTTCTACTTGTTCCTTTGAATTACCGTCAAAAGTTAATAAAAGATAAGAATCACTAGATTTATCTGGAAATATCTTCCCTAAATATTCTTCTGCAGCAAAAATTACTTCTCTTTGTAAAAACTCAATAGCTGTAGGGATAGCTTTAGATTTAATAATACTTGGTACTGCATCGATGGCAGTATTTAGTTCTTCAAATGGAACCAATAAACTTATGTTATGTTTAGGTAATGGAATTAATTTTAAGATTACCTTTGTAATAATACCTAAAGTTCCTTCAGAACCTATAATTAAATCTTTGATACTATAACCAGAAGAGTTTTTTACTACTTTCCCACCTACTTCAATAATTTCTCCAGAAGGTAAAACAACTTCTAATCCCCTTACGTAATCTCTAGTTACACCATATTTTACAGCTCTCATTCCTCCTGCATTAGTACTTATATTCCCTCCAATTGTTGCACTTTTTTCGCCTGGGTCTGGAGGGTAGAAAAAGTCTTTTTCCTCTACATATTTACTGATCTCCATGAGTAATACTCCAGGTTCTAATGTCAGAGTTAGATTTTCCTCATCTAATTCCAAGATCTTGTTCATTCCTGTAGTCTCGATAACTATACCTCCAAAAAGGGGAACACATGCTCCTACAAGTCCTGTTCCTGATCCTCTAGCTGTTACAGGAATATGGTTCTCATAAGCATATTTCATAATATCTGATACTTCTTTCGTAGAATAAGCTTTTACCAATATATCTGGCATTTTTTCTATTCCACCTAATTCATCATGGGAATAGTCTGGATTGATATCACCTTTAAAGAGTACTCTTTCTGTATCTCCAATTAACTTTTTTATATTTTCAAAATCATTTATGTCTATCTCTTTATATTTATTCTGCATCTTAGTCCTCCATTTAAAAAGTAATTTTTCTGTCTTTTTTTATTTCTTCTGTCAATTTTGGAATGACTTTATATAAATCTCCTACAATCCCATAATGTGCCACATCAAATATTGAAGCCTGTTCATCTATATTTACAGCAACTATTGTTTCGGCTCCGTTCATCCCTGCAGTAAACTGAACTGCTCCATGGATTCCAAATGCAAATAATAATCTTGGTTTTACAGTCCTTCCACTGAGCCCAACCTGTAATTTATTACTCATCCATCCACATTCAATAAGTGGTCTAGTACAAGCTATTTTTCCATCTACAAGATCTGCAAATTCTTGAATCATCTCTATATCTTCCTCTTTTTTTATCCCTCTTCCTATGGCAATAATTACCTCAGCATCCGCTATGGATACTTCTTTATCTTTTTTTACTACATCTAAAACTTGAATCTTTGAATTTAATTTTTTTATATCAATCTTATTGTCTATTATTTTCCCATATTTCTCTACAGTTCTTTCAGGAATATCAAATATTTTAGCTCTCACTGTACATAACTGTGGTCTATGTCTTTCTGTAACTATTTGTGCCATTATATTCCCACCAAATGCTGGCCTTATCTGCACTAAATCTGTATTAGGTTTTATCTTCAAAATAGTACAATCTGCAGTAAGTCCTGTTCTAAATCTTGCTGCTACCCTAGGAGCCAAAGATCTTCCTAGTGTTGTAGCTCCTACTAGGATAGACGATGGCTTATTTTTATTAATATAGTCAGCGAATACCTCTGTATAATTTTGAACTTTAAAATGCTCTAATTCTTTATAGTCATAGACATGAATTTGATCTACTCCATAATGCTCTAATTCTTCTGCTATTTTTTTTACATCTGAACCGATCAAAACAGCCTGAACTGGATGACTAATTACCCCTGCTAATTCTCTGGCTTTACCTATCAATTCTAAGGATACTGGATTTATTACACCATTAAAATGATCTATATAAACAGTTATTCCATTCCATAGCTTCTTATTTACACTTGTTATAGTTTCGTCTTCTACAAAATCAATACTTCCATTACCATTTTTAACACAAAGTTTACACATCTTACATCCAGAATTTATATATGTCTGCCCCTCTTGTTCTTCAATTGCATTAAATGGACATAGGTCTATCAATTCCATCATTTTTTTATGATTTATTTTATCGTGATTTATAACTAATTTAGCCATTTTAACCTCCTAGATAATTTTTCTTCCTCTCAATTTACCAAATAGTTCAACTGCGGCTCCGTCTCCTAAAAACATTTCTTTATCTGGATTTTTAGGTGGATTAAATATTCTTTCTACTTGAGTCGGTGACCCATTTAAACCATATTTTTTTTCATCTTTATCATCTAAATCATTAAAAGTTAAAACTTTTATCTCTCTAGTAGCTGTGTCTAGTTTATTTTTATAAGATGGTAGTCTAGGAGTAAAGATTCCCTTTTCCACGGTAATTAAACATGGATAACTAATAATTTGTACCTCTATAGTTTCTCCCATATCTGCTTCTACAGTTAGATTTTCTGAGGTTACTTCTAGTATTTTACTTACATTCGAAATATGGGGTATAGATAAATATTCTGCCATTTCTGGTCCTACTTGAGCTGTATCACCATCGGTAGTTTGTTTCCCGCAAATTATTAGATCTATTTTCCCCATTGCTTTCAAACCTTGGGCTAGGGCGTAAGATGTTGCCAATACATCGGCACCAGCAAATTTTCTGTCAGATAACAATACACCTGTATCTACTCCCATAGAAAATGATTCTCTAATCACGGCTTTTGCTTGAGGAGGCCCCATAGAAAGTACCCCTATCTCACTGCTTACTTGCTTTTTTATTTGAAATGCAGATTCTAAAGCATAAAGATCATATGGATTTATCTTAGAATCAACACCATCTCTTAATAGTACTCCTGTAACTGGATCAACCTGAACATTTGTGCCTCCAGGAACTTGTTTTATACAAACGGCAATTTTCATATTATATCCTCCTTGTATTTTAAATTGGTATGACCAATTTTTTTTATAAAAATTAAAAACAAATAATTTCAATTTGCTTCCTTTAAAAGCTTACTTTAATTTTTATATCTATGTCAATAAAGTTATTTTTTTATCTAAACTACTTTTCCAATTTTAAACACTAAAATTATAAAATTCCTGTTTTCAACTTTATTTTTTTATAATTTACAGTAGTTATAATGTAAATAAAATAATTTATCTAAAAACGGGAAAATAAATTTTTTTTTATTGATCCCTTATAAAAGATACTCAAACTATTATTTTCACAGTTTTAATTATATAATATAATTAAAATTTCATATAATAAAAAACTCCCCGTAAATAATTTATGAGAAGTTTTTTATTTGATTTCACGGTCTTATTTTGATTATTTTTTTCTGACCGTTTTAAGTTTAATATAAATTTTTTATTATAAAATAATTCCATATATTATTGTAGATACTAATGCTAATGTGAAACCTACAGCTGATTCATATGGAATTAATTTTAATCTTTCCTTTAATCCTGTCCCTGTTGATCCTGCTGTAGCATGGAAAAATGATCCATGTGGTAAATGGTCTAAAACTGTTGCTCCTGCGTGTAACATTGCTGCTCCATATAATGCATTAACTCCTGAAGCTAAAATTATTTTACTAAATGCTGCTGATGCAACTGCTGTCCCTGCAGTTGTAGAAGCTGTTGCTGCTGACATTAGAGCTCCTGAAATTGGTGCTAATAAATATGGTGCTAGCCCTAAGTCGCTTAAACCACCTGCGATCACTTCTTTTAATGTTGAATGGGATATTATTCCTGCTATAGTACCTGTCCCTACTAATAAAATAGCTACTCCAGTCATTTTTGTTAATCCATATGCAGAGTATTCTCCTATATGTTTTCCCTTCCCCATAACTAAACAAGCAATAATTCCCCCTGCTGGTAAAGCAATTAATGGATCTATATTTATTCCTGCTATCGGTCTTAACGCTAGCAATAAGATCGTTACAATTGGTCCAATAATAGCTTGTAAGAAAGTAGGCTTATTATCTATTTCTTCCGCCTCTATTTCTTCCGTAACTTTATCTCCTTTATTAACTAGATATGTTGCTAACAAAGTCGCAACAATTAATCCCGCTATTGCTGGAATAATGTTTGCTTTCATTAAATCAAATAGATTAACTTTAAATGCTGCTGCTGCTGCAATTGTATTTGGATTGGGTGAAATAATATTTCCACTTTTTCCTCCTCCAATCATTGCGATTAAAATAGACATCTTTGAGAAATTAAGTCTCTTCCCTAATGCTAATGCTATTGGAGAAACAGTAATTACTGCTACATCTACAAAAACTCCTACTGAAGTTAAGATTAAAGTAGCTAGGGCTAAAGCAAACAATGATTTTTTTTCACCTAAGACTTTTACGATAGATTCGGCAATTACTTCTGCCGCACCACTTTTTATAAGCCCACCAGCCAAAACCCCTGCTGTTAATATTCTAATAATTGCCGGGGTAATTCCTTTTGCTCCTTCAATCATAAGTCCAACGGTTTGAGAAATATCTGCTCCTCCCACTAAACCACCAATAAATGCTCCTAACATTAATGAATATGCTGGAACTTGTTTTTTTAATATTAAAACTATTGCGATAATTAAACCTATTATTGCTCCTACTGCGTTAATTTCCATTTTTCCCCCAATTTACTTTTTTATTTTAAATTTATTTTCACACACTTTTATTAACCGAAATATTTCCTCTGTATTTTTCTTTACTAATTTTTTCGTATTCTCTGAGTCCATTGCATCCTCTAAAGACATGGGATAATTCATTATAGAGAATATACTATCTATTCCATAATCATGTGTAGCTACAGCATCATCGGCTACCGATCCAGCTAAAGCAATCACAGGAATATTATTTTCTTTACATAACTTTGATACTCCTGTAGGAGCTTTCCCCATTACAGATTGGAAATCAATTCTTCCTTCACCTGTAATAACAAAATCAGCGTCCTTAATGTGAGACAGTAAATTAACTTCTTTTATAATAATATCGATTCCCGGTTCAAGAGTACTGTTTAAAAAAGCTGAGAATCCTCCACCTAATCCACCGGCAGCACCACCACCACTTATGTTAATATCTTTATTTAACAACCTTTGTATTGTATTAGCAAAAGTTTGTAAACCTCTATCTAATGATAAAATCATTTCTTCAGAAGCTCCTTTTTGCCTTCCATATACGTGAGCAGCTCCTCTTTCACCGTAGAATGGATTATCTACATCACAAGCTACTAAGAACTTACATTCTTTTAATCCGTTTATTACATTTTTGTCATCAATAAAAATGATTTTTTCAAGGGATTCTCCACATCCGTGTAATTCGTTTTTATTTTTATCTAAAAACTTATACCCAAGAGCCTGCAACATTCCTAGTCCTCCATCATTAGTTGCACTTCCACCAATCCCAACGATAAACTCTCTACATCCTCTTTTTATCGCATCTTTGATTAATTCTCCAGTTCCAAAAGTTGTAGTTTTACTAGGATCTCTTTCTTTTATACTCACTAAAGGTAACCCTGAAGCTGTAGCCATCTCAATAACTGCAGTTTTTTGATCACCCATTATTCCATATTTTGCCATTAATGGTTTCATTAATGGTCCTTTTACCGATATTTCTATAATTTCACCATTAGTTCCTTCTACTAACGCTTCGATAGTTCCTTCTCCTCCATCTGCAATAGGTACTTTTATAACTTCACTTTCAGGATAGATATTTTTAACACCTAATTCAATTGCTTCACCTAAAGCCAATGAAGTGATACTTCCTTTAAATGAATCGATTGCAACTACTATTTTCATTAATAACCTCCATTTTCATCATATGTTTTGTACTCTTTTCGAATTAAAAAAGCGATTTGTAATCACCATAGTTGTCATACAACTACAGGATGATTATAAATCGCTTTTAATTAAATGTCAATAAAAACATTAAAATCTTTATTTTTTATCTATTTTTTTCTTTAGATCTCTTATCGTTCTTTCTACATGCCTTTTGGTATAAAGCCTTGAAAGCTCTAAATCTTTTTCTTTTATAGCATTAATAATTAAGTTATGTTCCTCTATTCGTTCTTTATAAGTTAAACTATGGTACTGCTCTCTAGCATAATTAGTAGTTATTTTAAAAAGCATATTTGTTATTTTATTTAAAATTTTATTTTGGCAAAACATTGCTATATACTGGTGAAACTCGACATCTTTTTTATAAAATTCCTCAGGAATTCCTTCATTTTCTTTCATGCATTTAAATATATCATCTAACCCTTCTATCTCTTTATTTGTTGCTTTTTTAACAAATAAAGAGACTGATTCTACATCTAATGCCAATCTAGTTTCCATAACTTCTAAATAGCTGATGTTTCCTATAATTAATAAGGGCATTAATTGATCCATATAGTCATTGGGAGTTAATCGTTTTACAAAAGTCCCGCCACCTTTTTTTCGTTCTAAAATATTTAATGTTGCAAGACTCCCTATAGCTTCTCTTACGGAAATTCTGCTTACACCAAGGTTTTTTGACAACTGTATTTCAGAGTCAATCTTATCTCCTATGACCCATTTTTTTTGTAAAATCATTTTTTCTATATATTCAAATACTCTTTCACTAGCTTTTTTTTCTTTCAATATCATGCTCCTATGTTTTATTTTGATTTTATATGGTATTAGTCTTTTATTAAAGTTGTATTACAACTTTAAGTTTAGATAAAATGTTATAGCAAGCAAATATAGAAATATAAACAGTAGAACAAGGGAATATTTAGTCTAAACTTGGCAAGCTTTTATTTATATTCTCAAAATGAATCATTAAACTATTTTTTAATCCTTCTTTATCTCTATTTTTTAAAGCTTCTAAAATTATCTTATGGTCAAAATCTATTTTTTCCTTTCCAAATTTTTCTATAACCATATTTCTAGAAGTCGTTATTGATTCCTCCAATAATTCAGATATAGCAGAAATAATTGTAGTCAATAAAATATTTTTAGAAAATGACATCATTAAAAGGTGAAAATCCCTATCTAAATTAGCTAATTTCTTAATATCATTACAATTTAGCATCTCCTCATAGATTTTTTCAACTTGATCTATCTCCTCTAAAGTAACTCTCTTAATCATAAACTCTACATTGGACAATTCGAGCATTTTTCTTAGTTCAATAACATCTTTTATTTTTCCATTTTGTAGTTCAAAAGCTAAAGATAATGGATTACATAACATCTTTTTAAAATCATTAGTAATATAGTTTCCACCGCCTCTTTTACTCTCAATTAAACCAATTATTTCTAATATTTTTATCCCTTCTCTCACTGATGATCTTCCAATACTTAAATTCTCCGCTAGGATACGTTCTGGATCTATTTGAGATCCATTTTTTAAATTCCCTGTTTTTATTTCTTGTTTTATATGTTTTATTACTTTATAAAATTTTCGTTCTTCCATCTTTCTCTCCCTTGTCTATACTTTTATTTTCTTTAATTATTTTATCAACCTTTGTAAAAAAAGACAACTTTTAAAAAGTTCTGTTTTATCTATAGTAGAAGAAAGGAATAATATAAAATAGAACCCCACCAAAAATTTCATTGCTATACTAAGAGTTATGTTTTTTTAATCTATATTTTCATGGATATATTTTCTTAATTTTGAAAAAGTATCATTAAAATATGACCATTTATTTTCTTGATTATCTGTTCCTACATGAGGAGACATTACCATATTTGAAAGCTCATGAAATGGGTATTTAGAAGGACTGCATGGGGCTCCTGTAGAAGGGTAGTTGTACCAAACATCTATTCCAGCACCCTTTATTTGATTTGATTTTAAAAGGCTATAAAAAGCTTCTTCCTCTATTACCTTTCCTCGACCTACATTTACAATATATCCATTAAAGTTTTCTAAAACTTCCCTATCGATAATATTCTTAGTAGAACTATTTAGAGGCAAGGAAACTATCAAAA
Source organism: Psychrilyobacter sp. (assembly GCF_049671765.1). Classification (NCBI taxonomy): domain Bacteria; kingdom Fusobacteriati; phylum Fusobacteriota; class Fusobacteriia; order Fusobacteriales; family Fusobacteriaceae; genus Psychrilyobacter; species Psychrilyobacter sp. The sequence goes on along the minus strand of NZ_JBATVM010000263.1, from coordinate 13,086 downwards.
CTTCTGTGTTTTTGGCTAATTCTTTAAATGAAGAGTAATAATTAGAGATATTTTCAATTTTTTTACCTCTATCAATAGTAGAAAAATTAGTTGTAAATCCACTTACTAATTTTATAAATTCTTGTCCTATATGCCCTACTCCAACTAATCCAACTTTTCTGTCGAAAAGACTTTCCCATTTCCTACGATTTTCAAGATCCCAAGAACCTTTTCTCATCTCAGAATCATAAATAACTACTTTCCCCATAGTTGCCAATAATAAAGAAAGAGCTTTTTCAGCTACATATTTCGCCTTTACATGAGTCCCTTCTATATTGATTTCCCTTTGTAATAGTTCATCTTGTGGAAAATTATTTAACCCTGTATACGGAACAAATATTTGTTTTAATTTATTAGCTTTTTCTAATTCTTCCCTAGTCATTGATATCCCTAAAAATACATCAGTTTCACTATAATCTTTTTTATCTTTCTCATCTAAAAAATCAATCTCTAAATTTTCAAATTCACTCATAAGAGAGTTGATTTTATTTTGTAAAAATTCATTCTTTTCACCTACATAAATAATTACTTTCATAATTAAACCTCCATTATAACTTTTAATATAATAATTTTTTTAATTTGATCTTTAAATTTTCTACTCCATAAATTAAAATGTTCAATAAAATAAAAATAGATAATAGTAATTATTTCATAAAACACCCCTTTTTAACATTTTTCCTGGGTCATCTATTTTTTTAATTTGAATAAAAGAATGTAGTATTATTTTTATAATAACAGAATAGATTAAAAACTTCAAATTCCCTATAAAAACATTTTAATATTTTAATACGATTCCGGATTAAAATATGTTATGATACCTTACATACAATAATTTAGGAGTGATAAAATGAACGCTTATTTACTGATTGATTTTGGTAGTACTTATACTAAATTAACAGCTGTTAATATAGAATCTGAAGAGATTTTAGCTACCGCCAAAGGGATAACTACCATAGAAGATGATATTATGATAGGGTTTGAAAAAGCCTATTCAGAATTAAAACTCAAAATAAATACAAAAATGGCTTTTGAAAAAATAAACTTTATAAATAAAATTGCATGTTCATCCGCAGGGGGAGGATTAAAGATCTATGCAATAGGTTTAGTTTTAAGTCTTACAGCAGAAGCTGCTAAAAAAGCAGCGCTAGGTGCTGGAGCAAGAGTTATGAAAACTTATTCCTATGATTTAAATAATGCAGAAATAAAAGAAATCGAAAACTCAGATGCAGATATTATCCTTTTAGCAGGAGGAACAAATGGTGGAAATAAAAATTGTATTCTCCATAATGCTCGATTAATAGCAAAATCTAAAATAAAAGTCCCTATAGTTATAGCAGGAAATACAGATGCACATCATGAAATAGTCAATATTTTTGATAGCGCTAAAATTGATTATACAATAACAGAAAATGTATTACCTACATTAGACAATTTAAATGTTAAACCAGCTAGAGAAGCCATTAGGAATGTTTTTATGACAAAAATAGTTGAAGCAAAGGGACTAAAAAAAGCAGAAAGTTTTATAAATGGAATAGTAATGCCAACACCAGCAGCAGTTTTAGACGCAGCAGAACTTTTGTCTAAAGGGACAGATAAAGAAGAAGGATTAGGAGATTTAATCATTGTCGATATAGGTGGAGCAACCACTGATATTCATTCTTTGGCTCAAGGAGATCCTACTAAAATGGATGTAATCCCAAAAGGACTCCCAGAACCATTTGCTAAAAGAACTGTAGAAGGGGACCTCGGAATGAGATATTCATCTTTGTCTTTATTAGAAGCAGTAAAAACAAAAAAAATTAGAAGTTATCTAAATGATACCCATAAGGAAATAGATATAAAAAAACATTGTAATTATAGGCATAAAAATATCATGATGGTTCCTCAAACTTATGAAGAAACAATTTTTGATGAAGCTATGGCAGCTGCTGCAACAGAAGCTGCCATGACAAGACACTGTGGATGGATTGAAAATCTGTACACTCCCATGGGAACTATGTATTTTCAATGTGGAAAAGATTTGATGGATATAAGATATGTAATTGGAACAGGAGGAGTAATTGTTCACAGTCAAAATCAAACTAAAATATTAAAAGCTGGAGAATTTGATATTACTATGCCGATCCACCTAAGACCAAGAAAACCTAATTATTTAGTAGATAATACATATATCCTATCTGCCATGGGATTATTAGTAAAAGAAAATCCAAATTTAGCCCTACGAATAATGAAAAAATATCTAAAGAAAGCTAATTAAACAAAAATAGATGGAGAATCTTCATAGATTTTCTATCTATTTTTTATCTATTTAAAAATAATTTGATCTCTTGGGATTTTTTTATGGTTTTTTCATAACCTTCATCGTAGCTTTTACTTAGTTTTACAAAATCTCTAGTTAATATAGAAACATCTATATCAGGTCTTATTAGGTACGCAACTCCCTTTTCTTCTAATTTTTCTAATTCCTCCAAAGTTTTATTATATTTTTCATGTCTTTTCTTTAAAATTTCAACTAGATTAGGATACTTTTTATAGACTACAGATGAGGCGTTGAGATACCAAGGAGATCTTTCAATATATCCTTTTGGATGAGTCAAAACGATCAATAACTTTTTATTTCCATCAAGGAGGGCTTTTTTATATGGGATTGGATCCGAAACTCCTCCATCGATATAGTCATTACCATTAATTTTGACAAAATCTGTCAATCCAGGATAGGCACAAGATGCTTTTAAAGTTTTTTCAAAACAATTTATCTTATTTTTTTCAAAATAACAAGGTTGACCAGTCTCAATATTTGTTGCTACAGCTAAAAACCTTTTTGTACTTCTATTAAAAGCACAGTAATCAAAAGGATTCTTAAATTTATTCATCATAACAAAAACAAAATCAGAATGTAAAATACACTCATTAGTAAAAATCCTTTTTATGTCAAAAAAATCATCATTGAGTATACACTCTAGGAGGACTTCTTTATTTCTACATTTTTGATTTGTTATATATGATGCACCGGTATAAGCTCCCATAGAAACACCTATAACGTAAGGTAGATGAATATCTTCTTCTAAAAAAGCATCTAAAACACCCGATGTAAAAATTCCTCTCATCCCTCCACCTTCAAGAATTAAAGCATTATTTTTCATATTTTGACCTCCATAACTAACTAAAAATCATTAAAATTTATATATATACTATTATACCTGAATAAAAATTAATTCTCTCAAAAAAATATTTTGACCTCTAGATCATTCTATTTTTATTTTCATCTAAGAATATCACTTAAAAAAAAATTATATGAAGTAGTTTCCATTTAGTTATATAGTTTCATTTAGGAAAGTGTTGATTCTTTATTACCTTTATATTATACTTAATATAAATAAAGAAATTGGAGGAGAAATATATGGATAAAATATATTCAAAAGGATGCAAAATAGAGGAAACTCTTAAAATTCTAGGGAATAAATGGACATTCTTAATAATTAAAAACCTTATGGGAGACAAGTTGAGGTTTAATGAATTATTACACCTTTTAAACGGTATAAGTCCAAAAACATTAACTGAAAGACTAAGAAGTTTAGAAAAGGAGGCAATAATTACAAGGAAAATTTATCCTGAAATTCCTCCTAAAGTAGAATATAAGTTAACACCTAAAGGTGATGACCTAAAAATTATTCTAGATACTTTAAATCAGTGGGGAAAAAAATACATCTAGATCTATTATTTTAATTAACTCATTATTGTTAGATTAAACAGACTTCAAAATTATATTTAGCTCTTATACTAAGGAGGAATTTTATGATTATAAATTGGAAACCAAATAAATTAATTAAAATACCACTTCATATTCAAATCTTAAATTATTTTAAAAAAATGATAACAACAGGACAATGGGTTCATGGAGAAAAAATTCCTTCCCAAAGGGAATTAGCTATAATATTTAATGTTAATAGAAGCACTATTTCTACAGTGATAGAGGAATTAAAATTTAAAGGATATATAGTCACAAATGGAAAAGCAGGAACTTCTATCTCTGCCAATAACCTAAAAAATTTATTATACAGCAATAAATATATGATTGATAATATGTTAAAAACAGGAATTTTAAAAAGAAATAACGAAATCTATCGGGAGATAGAAAATTTAGGTTCTAAAAATATGATTAATTTAGGAGAAGGAGCTTTGGATAAAACACTCTATCCTAAAAATAAAATGAAAAATTTATTATCTGAAGTTATGAATGAGATGGATGAATTACCATATGGCAATAAAGAAGGAGAACCTGAACTTATATTTCAGATAGAAAAAATTATGAAAAATTTATCGGTTAATATGGATAAAAATAAGATATTAATTGTATCTGGAGCAACTCAAGCTTTATTCATTGTAGTTTTTGGCCTTCTTTCAAGGGGCAGTGTAATAAAAACAAAATTACCATCCTATGTTAAATCCCTAGAAATATTCAATGCTGCAGGTTTAAAAATCGATAAATTAAGTAAAAAAATAAATAATCCAAGTGTTATCTATACCATTCCTACTTTTCATAATCCAACTGGAAAAGTAATGAGTTCAGTAGAAAGGGAAATTTTTATAAATAAATATGCAAGTCAAAATCCAATTATTGAGGATGATGTTTTTAGAGATCTTTGGTATGAAGAGGAGCCTCCTAAACCTTTAAAATCTTATCAAGGAGACAATATTATATATATCAGTAGTTTTTCAAAATCTATATCTCCAGGACTAGGTATAGGATGGATTTGTGCTGATAGTTATATAATCGATAAACTCAGTGAAATAAAAAATCAGATTGATTCAGGAACCTCAATTATCAATCAAAAATTAGCAGCTAAATGGCTAGAATCAAACGAATACAACAACAATATTATATATATCAGAAAAAATTTAAAAACTCGCCGTGATCTAGTTGAATTAATATTAAATAGAGATTTCCCTGAAATATTTAGCTGGAAAAAACCAAGTGGAGGTTATTTTTTTTGGCTAAAATCAAAAGATAGAATTAAGGGCTTAAAGATCTTTAAACAAGCTTTAAAGAATGGATTAATTATCTATCCCGGAGATATGTATGGGGATAATAATTCCTATAAAATAAGAATTGCTTTTTCTAAAGAAGCTGAAGAAGATATAGAGAAAGGAATGCAGATATTATTAAAAACTATGAATGAATTAAAATATGGTTTGTAAAAAAATGTTTTATGGTTGGGACAATAACATCTCATATATGATATTATTATAATAAGATATCGTTTGAATAAGGAGGTTTAGTTATGATCAATGGTTATTGCAATTTAAATAAAAGTAAAAGTTTTTTAGAAAAAAAAGGTGTAAAAAAATATTTCCAAGATAATTTATTTACTATGTCTAAAATTGGGTGTGGAACATATCTTGGTCTACCAAATGAGACAGTTGATAAGATGTATATTGAATCAATAAAAAAATCTGTTACTTTAGGAGTTAATTTTTTAGATACAGCTATAAATTACCGTGGTATGAGATCTGAAGTTTTGCTTGGTAAAGCAGTCAAAGAATTAATTGAAGATAATGTAGTCGCCCGAAATGAAATAATAATAGCAACTAAAGGGGGATTTATCCCAGCAGATTATAGAGAATCTCAAGACCTAGACGAAACATATGTAAAAAATCACAAAAATAGAATAAGGGAATTCTTTTTAAATCATATTTGTAAAGAATCTAACTTAAAGAAAGAACAGATAAGCGATGCTTTAGGAGCTGGAAATAGTTCTCACAAAGATTTTATATCTTGGTGTTTTGAAGAAAGTAGAAAAAATTTAAATTTAGAAACAATTGATATATATTATTTACATAATCCGTCTAACTACCTTAAATATATAGGGGAAGAAAAGTTTTATAGTGATCTAGTTGAAACTTTTAAATATCTTGAAAAACAGATAGAAAAAGGTTCTTTAAAATCATATGGATTTGCAACTTCTTCAGGTTTTTTAATAGATGAAAAAAATGAAGCTCATCTCTCATTATCAAAAATATTAGAAACTGCAAAAATAGCAGGGGGAGAAAACCATAATTTTAAGTTTATTCAACTTCCATTTAATAAAAATAGAAAAGATGCCTCTGTTCTTAAAAACCAGACTATTGGAACAAATAGTTTTACTATCTTAGAAGCAGCAGAAAAATTAGATATATCGGTTATCACTAATATATCTTTAGATCAGAGTAAATCTATAGATAAATACACGATAGATGAGATGATTGAATTTTTAGTAGATAACAAAAAGATTTCTTCATCATTATTAGGGATGAAAACTATTAAATATGTTCCTAAAAATATAAAAAATATCTTATAAACTAACTGGAGGTATATTATGAACATAAATTTAAGGGAAACATTTAAAAAATGTAAATATAAATTTAGCGGACATGGAAATAATACTATTGATGTTTTAAAAGAAAGTTTTAAAAATATCCCTTCTGAAATAGATGCAGATATTTATGGGGAAGGTCATGTTATAGAAAATTTTGAGAATAAAATAGCCAATCTTTTAGGAAAAGATTCTGCAAGATTTTATCCCTCAGGAACCATGGCACAACAAAATGCTCTAAGGGTTCATTGTGATGAGGTGGGAATTTCAAAAGTAATATTACATCCCCTGGCACATCTAGAAAAAAGAGAGGAATATGGTTTGAAATATCTTCACAACATAGATAGTATATTAGTAGGTGATGAAACTAGAATTTACACTCTAGATGATTTAAAAGGCATAAAAGAAAGATATTCCGTAGTGTTGTTAGAGCTTCCAGCTAGAGATATTGGTGGAGAAATGCCTACCTGGGAAGAATTGGTTGCTATGAGTGAATACACAAAAGCAAACAATATTAGATTCCATTTGGATGGAGCCAGATTATGGGAAGCACAGCCCTATTACAATAGAACTTTAAAGGAAATCTGTAGTTTATTTGACAGTATATATGTTTCATTCTATAAAGGAATCGGAGGAGTTGCAGGAGCTATTCTTGCAGGTAATTCAAATTTTATATCCCAAGCTAAAATTTGGCAGAGAAGATATGGAGGAAATTTAATCAGTTTATATCCTTATGTTATCCCCGCAAATTATTATTTAGAAAAAAGATTAGGAAATATGAGTAAATATTGGGACTGTGCCAAAGATTGTGCTGCAAGATTAAATAAGATTGATGGAGTAGAAACATTTCCTCTTATTCCTAAAAGTAATTTATTCCACGTGCATATCTACAAAAATAAGAAAGAGATTGAATCAGCTTTAAATTTTATCTATAAAAAAATAAGTATTGGAATAACACCCGCGTTAACAAAAATTGGAAAAAAATATAAATTTGAAATCTCCATGGGGGATAGATATTCAAGCTTAAGTAAGATCCAATTAGATGAGTTCTTCAATCTATTAGAGGAAAAATTATAATATTTTTTCTATTCGGAGGTTAAAAAATGAGTAAAACATTTGCAAGTGATAATTTTTCTGGAGCACATCCAAAAGTTTTAGAAAATATGATAAAAATAAATAATGGACACCAAGGTGCTTACGGTACTGATGAATACACAGATCTAGGAGAAAAGATAATCATAGAAAAATTAGGAGCTAATAAAGTATACTTTATGTTAAATGGTACAGGGACCAATATAACCATCTTAGATAGTTTAACAAATAATTATGGAGCAGTAATTTGCAGTAACATGGCTCATATCTATACTCATGAAAGTGGAGCAGCATCAAAAGTAGCCAATATAACATTACTCCCTGTAGATACAACTGATGGAAAAATAACTATCGACGGGATAAAATCATACTTATACTTCAAAGAGAGTTATCATTTTCCTAGGCCTCAAGTAATATCTATAAGTCAGCCTACTGAAATGGGTGCAGTCTATACTATTGAAGAATTAAAAGAATTAACATCTTTTGCCCATGAAAACGGTCTAAAAGTTCATATGGATGGGGCTAGAATATCTAATGCAGCTGCATTTTTAAATGTATCTCTCAAGGAGATGACATATTGGTCTGGAATCGATGCCCTTAGTTTTGGAATGACTAAAAACGGAATAATGTTTGGGGAGGCAGCTGTATTTTTTAATGAATCTGCACCTGAAGATTTTGACTATACACGAAAACAAAACCTTCAATTACAGTCTAAGATGAGATTTATATCTGGACAATATCTAGCAATATTAAAAGATGATTTATGGCTTAAAAATGCTAGAATTGCCAATGAAAATGCAGAATATTTAGCAAGACAACTATCAGAAATAAACGAAATAGATATTGTTCAAAAACCATCTGGAAATATTCTATATGTAAAATTTCCAAAAAAAATAAATACAGAATTACAAAATTTTATGTATTTTTATATTGAAAATGAAGAATCTAATATGGCTAGATTAGTAACAAACTTTGATACCCTTAAAAGTGAAATAGACTCTTTTATAGAAAAAATAAAAGAATTAATTCTAAAATAATTATTTCACAACTTTAAAAATGCCACCTTTAACTTTTATAGTTTTTTGGTGGTACTTTTTTTATCCAATATGTTTTAATAGCTTAAAGTTTTAATTTATGGTATAGTACGCCTAAATATAAAATTTAAGAGGAGGAAATTTATGAATATCGGATATCTATTGATGATATCATCAATGATTATATGGGGAAGTGTTGGGATATTTGTGCGATATATCGATCAACCTCCAGAGGTTATCGTTTTTTTTAGAGTACTTATAGCATTTATAATCTTGGGAATATTAAAATTTGTCGAAAAGAAAAATACCACTACCAGCAAACTATCTTTTAAAGAGTATTCACTTCTTTCTATAAGTGGCTTATTTATTGCTCTCAACTGGCTTTTCTTTTTTAGATCAATTAAAACTACAACTATTGCTTCTGCAACAATGAGTTACTATGTAGCCCCTGTTTTAGTTACCCTACTTTCTGTTTTTTTATTGAAGGAAAGTATCAATAAAAAGACTTTAATTGCAGTGGGGTTAAGCTTTTCAGGGATTATTTTAATGACCTTAATGGGATCTCAAAAAGAAAATAATTTTAGTATTATAGGTGTTGGATATGGTCTGATCGCTGCATTTTTTTATGCATTGGTTACAATTAGTGTAAAAAAACTAAAAGATGTCCCATCCCAGAAGATCAGTTTATTCCAAATGGGGATCTCCTCCTTAATTTTTTTACCTGCCATTAAATATATGAAAAAATTTGATACAGTATCTTTAATACTAATGATTATAGTCGGTGTTATCCATACGTGTATAGCATTAAATCTCTATTTTGAAGGGATAAAGAGAATAAAAGTTCAGCATGTAGGAGTGTTATCCTATATAGATCCACTAGGTGCTGTTATACTTGGAGGTTTATTTTTTAATGAGATACCAGGTATTTCTACTGTTATAGGAGGAATGATGATTTTATCCGCTACCTATCTAATTTTAAAAAAATAAATAGACTCCCATAGTTATTAAAAAATACAAGGAGAGTCCATTTTTATTTGAAAAATATTTTAATAAAAATAGAGCTATGATAGCTCTATTTTTTCATGAAGATCATTCCCTCTGTGTCATATCCTAAATTTTTAGCAGTATCTAAATATTTTTTCAATAACTCCTCCGATATCTCTACATCTTTTCTTTTTAATATCCACAAATATTTACTAGCTCCTCCACCAACTAAAGCGTATTTATAGTCTTTATCCACATGAAGAACGTTATAACTCCCATAAAATGGTCTAAAAAAAGATACTTTTAATCTTCCTGGCTTAGGAGTTTCTTTTATATATCCACGGCTTTCACTCCATTTTTGTTTTTCTTCACTCCATCCTCTATTGACAACCTTAATTTTATTATCTTCTTTAAAATAATTAGCAGTTACCTCAGTGAGTCCCTTTTCAAATTTGTTGTCTGTTCTAGCTACTTCAACCCATTTCCCTAGATAATTTTCAAGAGAAAAAATTTCTAAAGAATGATCTTTTAAATCTATTTCTTTTTTATTGCTACAAGCCGATAGCAGTGTTAACATCAATATAACTATTATTAATTTATGCATAATCTCCTCCTTTTAAATTTATAGTGTAGTATTATTTTTTATTTCAAAGCTAGATCTACGCTATTTCCCTCTTTGATTTTTTTTTGAATAATCCATCTAAAATAAGAGCTAAAGCTCCGTCCCCCGTAACATTACAAGCTGTTCCAAAACTATCTTGGATTGCAAAAATAGTTAAAACTAATGCTACTCCAGTAGCGTCAAAACCTAAAACAGATAACACTATTCCAATAGATGCCATTACAGTACCACCTGGAACTCCTGGAGCACCTACCGCAAAAATTCCAAGAAGAACTATAAATAATATCATAGTTGGTAACGGTGGCATAGAACCATAAAGTATTTTTGATACTACCATAACAAAGAAAACTTCAGTTAAAACTGACCCACATAAGTGAATTGTTGACCCCAAAGGAATTGCAAATTCTGCTATTTCATCATCTAAGGCATCACTAGATTTTGCACATTTTAATGCAACTGGAAGAGTAGCTGCAGAGGACATTGTCCCAACTGCAGTTAGGTAAGCTGGTCCATACTCTTTTAATACTCTCATTGGATTTTTTCCACTTACTAATCCAGCTATTCCATATAATAATGCAAGCCAAATAAAGTGACCTATTAATATAATAACTACAACTTTTAAAAAAATGGGAAGTTGCTTTGTAATTATACCTTCATAGGCAAGGGTTGAAAATGTTGCAGTAATAAAAAATGGAAGTATTGGAATTATTATTTTATTTACAATATCTAAAGTTATATTATTTAAGTCATAAAGTATTTTTTCTACATATTTTGCACCAGTTCGAACTGTTGCAAGTCCTACAAAAATTGCCAAAACTAAAGCTGACATTACTGACATGATTGGTGGAATATTTAATTTAAATATAATTTCTGGAATAGTCCTCAAACTTTCACTGGCCACAGATATATTTAAATTTGGTATTAACGTATACCCTGCAATCATTGAAAAAGCTGCTGCTCCCAAAGATGAAAGATATGCCAGTAATATCATAGCTCCTAACATTTTACTGGCATTTGACTTAAGTCTTGCAATCGCTGGAGTTATAAACCCAAGGATGATAATTGGCACAACAAAAAATATTATTTGACCTAACAGATATTTCACTGTGGCAATCAATACAATTACCTTTTCCCCTGCATACAAGCCGATAAAAGTTCCTAACAATACACCTAACACTAATTTTACTATTAAACTGTCTAACATTTTTTTCATTTCTAACCCCCTTTTATTCATTCTGTCTAATTTTACATCACATATATATAACATGTCAATCATAAATTAAGTTTAATTTAATTATTTTTTAGTAAAAATATTTTATTATATATTTTTTTTATATTCATACTTATTTATGAAATAAGTTAGATCAATTATATTTATATTTTTCAGGCCTATATAAAGAATTAAATATAGTATATACTTTAAGATATAAAATTTTATTTTTGAAGGGGTTAATATATGAATATAGATGTAATATTTTCTGCTAATGAGGTAACAAAGGAAAAAGTTGTTGGGAAAATAGTAGTGGTAATCGATGTTTTAAGAGCTACTAGCGTTATGCTTACAGCTATGAAAAATGGAGCGAAAGAGATAAGACCATTTAAGGAGATCGACCAACTAACCTCTTATACCAAAGATCTAAAAGGAATTTTAAAATGTGGAGAGAGAAATGGTACCAAGATAGATGGGTTTGATCTAGGTAATTCACCCTTAGAATATCAACCAGAAGTAGTTTGTGGAAAAATCATCTGTATGACTACTTCAAATGGTACAAATGCACTAGTTAACAGTAGTTATGGGAAAAAAATATTAATAGGAAGTTATTTGAATCTGGATATACTTTGTAAAAAAATAGATGAAATCAATGAGGACTTAGTCATTGTTTGTGCTGGAACCAATGGTGAATTTTCTTTGGATGATTCTCTGTGTGCAGGGGAAATAATTAAAAGAGTAAAATATAAAACTCTAAGTGATAGTGCTAGATCTATGTATATGATAGCTTCTACACCTGGAACTCTAAAAGATAAATTAAAAGAAACTAAACACTATAATTTTTTAAAAAACTTAGGAGAAGTAAGAGACTTAGAAGTTTGTTTTTCTATAAATAGTAAAAATATTATCTTGGAATATAGAGATGGAATAATATTTTAGCGATACATTTACAATTATAATTTTCTAGAAAAAAAAGCTTCGGGCGTTTCCCGAATTTAGTGTAAATTTAAATATTCCCTTCCTAACTATTAGAGGTATAATCTAGTAATTAGGGAGGGATTTTTTATGAGTAGAAAAGCAAAAATATTAATCCGTTGGTTAAAAAAATCTTTGAGGAAAATGATATTGAAAATATTTCTGATGCACAAAATATTATGAAAGATATGTTTAAAGACATGGTTTCTCTAATGCTTGAATCTGAAATGGATGAAACTCTTGGTTACTCTAAATATGGCAGAAATACTAATAATAACTCTAGAAATGGAAATAATTCTAAAAAAGTTAAAACTAGCCTAGGTCAAATAGAATTAGATATTCCAAGAGATAGAAATGGTGAATTCGAACCTCAAATTGTCCCTAAATACTCTCGTGATATCTCTGATATTGAAGATAAAATAATATCTATGTATGGGCGTGGTATGTCTACTTCTGATATCAATGAACATCTTCAAGAGATATATGGATTGTCTTTCTCTACGACTCAAATAAGCCGAATCACAGATAAAATTTTAGTTAAAGTTGAAGAATGGAAAAACAGACCATTAAAAGCTTGTTATCCATTTGTTTTTCTTGATGCAACTTACTTCAATGTAAAATCAAATGGGAAGATAATAAAAAAAGCTGCCTATGTTGTTGTAGGAATTGATCTAGAAGGTCAGAAAGATATATTAAGTATTACTATTGGAGAAGTCGAATCGTCTAAATTGTGGCTTAAAGAGTTAGATTCTCTTAAATCTAGAGGTGTCCAAGAAA
>NZ_JBATVM010000262.1:0-1742 GCF_049671765.1 Psychrilyobacter sp. | reverse complement strand
ATGAGTCCATTATCATTTGAAGTTGCCACACCAGGAATCATTAAACCTCCTAAATATTGCCATTAATTTGATGAACTTTCATATATATAAAATACATTTTCTCCAGAAGTTTTTATAGTAAACCAACCATCTTGTGGGTTAGGTATAGCTTGAATTTCAGTAAGAGTTGAAAAACTTCCCTTCCAACTCAGACCAGAAGTTAATGAGTTCAAAGCTCCATCTAGTTGTGCCTGAGTTATTTTTGCACTCCAACTATTTTTTTCAGAATCAGAAACAAACCTTTTAGATGAATTTTCAGTAATATCAGTAGCTAAGTGATTATGTTCTATATTAGATTTCTTTTTAATGTCCTCATATATTTGTAAAATTAGTTGTTGAAGTTGTTCATACTGCAAGATTGCATTACTCGTTGCCATTTTCTCCTCCTTTATTTTTTAGCTTGTTCAATTAATTGATGAATTTGTAAACTTGTAATAGAATTATCTTTAATATTTTGTTTTGCCACTTCTACACACATATTTAGTTCTTTTTTCCCATTATCCAATAAAAAGTACAATTCATCGATTGTATCTTTTACGTCCTTTGCTACTAGCTCTGGAATATATGTTTTTAAGTCTTCATAGCTTTTTTTTTTACAACATAGAAATAGATCTCCTCTGTAGCTTGTAAAATACTTTCATTTTTTTCTTGAGTTAATCTAATAAAAACTGTTCCTGCTATTTGCAATACTTCATTAGGTATCTTTATAATATTTTTTTCTTGAAGCTCTGTCTTTTTTACATATAATTTCTTTTCATTTTCATTATAAAAAGTAATATTCAATTGACTTTCAGGGATATATTCCACTATTTCTAATTCAAGATTCCCTATATTCAGATCTCCTTCTAGATAAATGCCTCTTTCAAAAGATATGTTATTTTTCTTCCATAAGACTTTTATATTTTTATGTAAGTTCTCCAAGATTATCACTCCTTTCTTTCTCTATGATGATTATTATTTCTTCACCTGTTAGAATATTTTCTAATTCTTTATTTATCTTTTTCATGTCATTATTATAATCTTCTCTTTGGAGTCTATCAGAACCTAAAAATTGTGATAGACCTTTAGAGGTTTTATTTGTACTTGCCATTTAATTCCTCCTAAGGTTTAAATATGGTTATTTCTAATTTATCCCAATTTAAATTTTTGCTCTCTAGTGTGTTCCAATCAAATTGCCAAGACTCGAATAAATTCCAGTATAAGAAAGAAAAAATATAATCAACTAATAAATAGGCTGGTTTAGTTTTATTTACCTCTGTTTTTAAACTTTCTAAATCAGAAGGAATTCCTCCAACTCCTATGAAATTTAGTGTTAAGTTGTCATTGATAAAATCAACGTCTATTATTCCATTTTTCCAAGAATCACAAACAGTTTGTAATAATTTTTCTGTACAATTACCTTTTGCTTTCCATTTAGCTTGGATAACTGATTGTTTTTCTTCTGTGGTTAAATTTTCATTTAATGTTAATTTCAATAAATTCAACATCAATGGGATTCCTAGATCTTCATCCAAAGAAGTAAAAAATAGATTTTTATAAATTTTTTCGATCAATAAACTTACTTTATCTAATTCAATTCCTATGCTATTACACAAGCCAGTTATATATTTATCTTCTCTTATTAGCTTATTTAAATTATCAAGTAAACCAACTTTTATCATAATCTAACACTTCCTAAGACTGCTACTTCTTCATCTGATAAC
>NZ_JBATVM010000261.1:0-23193 GCF_049671765.1 Psychrilyobacter sp. | reverse complement strand
TCAACTGTATAATTGGTACGGGGATTTTTGGATTACCCAATAAAGCTTATGCTATGATTGGTGAGGCTAGTGTGGGAGTTATTATTTTTGACGCACTATTAGTTATTTCTATTGCTCTATGTTTTGCAGAAGCAGCTGGTCGTTTTAAAGTAAATGGAGGCCCTTATATCTATGCTAAGGAAGCTTTTGGAACATTTTTTGGTTATGAAGTAGGACTTATGAAGTGGCTTATGGGTATTATCGGATGGGCTACATTTGCAGTATTTTTAGCAAATAGAATTGTTCTAATTTTCCCAATGTTTGACACTTCTTTTGGTAAAATGGCTATTGCAATTTTCAGTATCCTTTTCTGGACTGTAGTTAATTTAATGGGTGTTAAGTCTTCTAAAATAGTTAATAATATAGTTACTCTTGGAAAATTAATCCCATTAGTTTTATTTATCTTTGCAGGTATCTTCATGTTTGGTAAGGTTGATACAACAACTTTAGCCGAAACTGTTACTATAGCTGCACCTAATGGAAATACCTTAGTAGAAGCCGCTATATTATTTTTCTTTGCATTTACAGGTTTTGAAGCTATAGGTATAGCAGCTGGAGATATGATTAATCCTCAAAAAAATCTTCCTAAGGCTATCGTTGTAGTAATGATAATTGTATCAACTGTTTATATTGCTATTCTACTAATCTGTATGAAAGTGCTAGGGCCATCTCTTGCTATTAGTAAGGCTCCTGTTGCAGATGCAGCCGGTGTCCTTTTAGGAAGTGCTGGAAAATCATTTATAATGGCAGGTATATTAGTATCAATAATAGGAATAAATATGGCTGGTTCTTATACTTCTACAAAATCTGGCGTAGCTTTAGCCGAAACTGGTCTTGTTCCTGAATTTTTCTTAAAAACTAATAGTAAAGGGGTTCATTATAATGCCGTTCTAGCATCTACTATTGGAACTATAGTACTAGCAATGAGTGGAAGCTTTACTGTCCTTGCATCTATTGGTGTTATCGTTAGATTTATTCAATATATCCCTACTTGTGCAGCTATTTTAATCTTTAGAAAAAGAGATAAAGATAATGGTATAAAGCATGATGGATTTACCATTCCATTTGGACCAATTATTCCTGTTATTGCTCTAGTTGTAAGTATAATATTATTAATCAAAGCAGGTATAGCTACTCCTCATAAAATTGTTTATGGTTTAGGAGGGTTAGTTGTTGTCGCTCCATTCTATAAGTTCTCTAAAGAAAGAATGGAAAACGCAGATAAAAAAGAGACATTGAGAGGTGCACAATAGATGAAAGTAATCGGTATTTCAGGAAATAAAAAACTTTTAGATGGTTTTAACAGAGATTATGTTTTTGATCACTATTCTACATGTATTGATAAAATTGGTGCTGTACCGTTAATTTTACCAATAACTGATAAAAAAGAGGTTGCTAAAGTATATATTGATAAGATAGATGCCTTAATTATGACTGGAGGTATCGATGTAAATCCTTTTTTATATAACGAAGAGCCTACAAAGGAAACTGAGGTCCCTTTCACCAAAAGAGATACTTTTGATTTTATCCTTATAGAAGCAGCATTAGAGAAACATATCCCTATTCTAGGAATATGTAGAGGAATGCAGATAATAAATGTATATTTTGGTGGTTCATTACATCAAGATATCAAATATTACGGTGAAACTAATATACAACATGTACAAAGGTCAAATCACCATGAACCTATTCATTTCGTTGATATTAAAAAGGACTCTACTCTCTTTACTCTCATTGGGACAAAACAAAAAGTCAACTCTGTACATCACCAATGTATTAACAAATTAGGGGCGGGCCTCGTAGCTTCAGCAGTATCTTCTTCGGATAAAATAATTGAAGCCTATGAATCTAATGGAACAAATAAAATCTTAGGTATCCAATGGCATCCTGAAATGATGTTTGCTCAAGGAAATCATGAGATGGAAAATATATTTAACTTTTTAGTTAAATAATAACAATAACTATAGATAATCAAAAAAAACATTCAGATAGAGGGTTCTTCTAAACGAGATCCCTCTTTTAAATTAAAGATACAGATGATATACTATTTAAAATATTATCAACATTAATTTTTATACAAGGAGGATAGACGGTGACAAATAAATTTGGTTTTTGGAGTATTATCTTACTTGGAATAAATACCATTCTAGGATCTGGAATCTTCCTCCTCCCTGGGAGTTTTTATATAGCATTAAATGAAAAAGGTGTTTTCCCTACACTTATTGTTATTGCCACTGTTCTTTCTATATCCCTTTGTTTTGCAGAAGCTTCAGGAATTTTTGAGGGTTATGGAGGCCCCTACATATACGTTAGGGAAGCCATGGGAGAGTTCATGGGATTTCAGGTAGGATTTATGAAATGGATCATCTCTTTTCTTGCATGGGCAACTATGGCTGTTGCTTTTGCAGATCTTTTGGTGGCTTTTTTAGATATAGGTCATATCCCTTATATTGAAAAAATACTTGCTGGACTCTTAATTATAACCCTCTCCTACATCAATTTTTTAGGTGTGGAGTTAACAAAGAGTTTAAATAATATTGTTACTCTAGGAAAGATGGTTCCGATTTTATTATTTGTTTTTATAGGTATTAAATATATAGGTAAAAGTAATCTTACTTTTATTGCGAGAGAACCTAAAGTACTAATAACAGGTTTTGTAGACCCTATCTTAATACTATTCTATGCATTTACAGGTTTTGAATCAATTGCAGTAGCAGCTAGAGATATGAAAGCTCCCCTTAAAAATTTACCCAAGGGAATCATCATTGTGATGATTGGTATAATAACACTTTATCTTATCCTAATTTTTTCTATCCTAGGAATTTCAGGAAAAAATATAGAACCAGATTCATATCATATATTTAATGCTGCCTATCTTCTTTTGGGTCCTCTTGGAGGAAGTTTTTTCTCATCAGGGATAATAGTTTCTATTATCGGTATCAATATAGCCGCTTCATTTACAAGCCCAAGATCTATAGTAGCTCTATCTCAAAAAAATACAATGCCGGAATTTCTTTCTATAAAAAATAAATATGGTACTCCTGGTGCTGCAATTCTACTTACTGGGGGACTTTCGTTACTTATAATCCTTATTGGAAATTTTAATACCTTAGCTTCATTTTCTGTATTTTCAAGAATTTCTCAGTACCTACTTACGTGTATAGCTGTCATCATATTTAAAAAGCGAGGTATTAAAGGTTCTTTAACCTTACCAGGGGGATATCTAGTTCCTATTATAGCCTTGATTACTACAGGTATCTTATTTTACAATTATCTAATTTACATAATTACTGTATTTTTGATATTTTTTTTCATTGGAAAATATTTTTATAGCCATGATAATAATAAATAAATATTTCAGTAATATGTATATATTTTAAACACAGTTTTTTTCAACTATTGGACTGACTTTTTAATGTCAATCTATGATATAATAATAATAAAAAAGGAGATTATACTCATGAAATATAAGGCAGTTATTTCTGATTTGGACGGTACACTTTTAAATTCAGAACATAAAATTTCAAATTATACTAAAACAATTATTAAATCTATTATAGATAGTGGAGTTAAATTTTTCATTGCAACTGGAAGACATCATACTGACGTTTTGTCTATAAAAAAGATATTAGACCTTGATAGTATTATGATTACCTCTAATGGAGCAAGAGTTCATGACAAACAAAATAAAGAGATCTTGGCTAGAGACCTCCCACTATCTATATCAAGAAAAATATTAGATTTGAAAATTGATAGTGACATTTATAGCAATCTATATGCTGGGGATCACTGGTATACAGAAAAAGAAGCTAAATGGATTGAAGATTTTCATAGTGAATCAGGATTCACTTATACTTTAGCTAATTTTAAAGACTTAAAAAATACTAAAATCACTAAATTCTTTTATCTCCATGAAGATCCAAAGGTCATGTCACAATTAGAAGCTAAATTCAAAGAACTTTACCCTAATCAACTTAATGTAACTATGTCACTCCCTGTCTGTTTGGAAGTAATGGCCAAAGACGTTTCTAAGGCAACCGCTATAGTTGAGCTTTTAAAATTAGAAAATCTCAAAATTGAAGAAACAATAGCCTTTGGTGATGGATTAAATGATCTAGAGATGTTAGATCTAGTCGGAAAAGGATTTATCATGGAAAACGGTAATGATATTCTTAAAGAAAAATTACCACATCTAGAAGTAATTGGGAATAACGCAGATGATGGAGTAGCTAAAAAATTAGAAGAAATTTTTAAAATAAAAAAATAATAAATTTTACTAAAATCATTGGGAGGAATCATAGGATGAGAGTTGTTTTACAGAGAGTTTCAAGAGCTAGTGTAGAAGTAGAAGGAAATATAATTGGAAAAATAGGCAATGGATTATTACTATTATTAGGTATTCATGTAGATGATAATATGAAGGAATTAGAATGGATGGTTAACAAGGTTATAGGACTTAGAATTTTTGAAGATGAAGATGGAAAAATGAATAATTCTTTGACTGATGTAGACGGAAGTCTCCTAATTGTTTCACAATTCACCCTTTATGGTGACTGTGAAAAAGGAAGAAGACCAGGATTTACAGATGCTGCTAGACCAGAAAAAGCTATTCCTATGTATGAAGAGTTTATAGATAGATGTAAAAAATTAGGAGTCCACGTAGAAAGTGGTGAATTTGGTGCTGATATGAAGGTGGATCTTTTAAATGATGGTCCAGTTACTTTGGTAATCGATTCTCCTGCAAGACTTAGGGGATAGAACATTTCGAAAAAGTTATCTTGGGATAGCTTTTTTTTTATAGAAAATTAAACTTCTTAAGGATATCATATAAGTTATTAAAAACCATTACATAATCTAATAACCTTGAGATACTCATTTATATGTAACGTCATATTCTTTTTTTACAGTAACTTTACATTGTGATTTTATTTTTACATGATCTTTACCCTATATAGATATTAGTTTTACACAGATATCGTAAACTTCTAAATATAAGAAATAAATAAATTAGGGAGGTTAAGAAATGTTTAAAAAAATATTATTAGGTGCATCATTACTACTATTCGTGGCGTGTGGAGAGGGTAAAACTAAATCAGAAGTAATCAAATTACAGGGTTCAGATACAATTTTAAATACAACTCAAGCTATTGCAGAAGAATTCATGAAAGAAAATGAAGGAGCAAGAATTGCAGTTACAGGAGGAGGTTCTGGAACTGGAATAGCGGCAAAATTAAATGGAACAGTTCATATTGCAATGGCTTCTAGATCTATAAAGGAAAAGGAATTACAAAAAGCTAAAGAGAGTGGTATCAACTTAGAGGAGATCGTACTTGGATTTGATGGAATAACAGTTATCGTTAATCATGACAACAAAGTAGCAGACTTAGATGATAAGACATTAGGAAAAGTTTTCGAAGGAAAAATTACTAACTGGAATGAATTAGGAGGAGAAGACGCTGAAATTGTAGTTTTATCAAGAGATTCTTCTTCAGGAACACACTCTTACTTCAAAGAGGCAATTGTCAGAAATGGTAAAAAAGAAAGTGATAAAGAATATGGAGTTAAAACATTATACATGCCTTCGAATCAAGCAATACTTCAAGAAGTAAAATCTAATAAATATGCTATAGGGTATATCGGTATGGGGTATATGGAAGATTCTGTTAATGAAGTAGCTGTTGATGGAATAAAACCTACTTTCCAAAATGTAGCAGATAAAAGCTATCCTATTGCAAGGGAAGTTTACTGGTACGTTGATGCAGATAGAAAAGGCGATGAAGCTAAATTAGTAGAATTTGCTCTATCTCCAAAGGGACAAGCAATTGTAAAATCAGAAGGATTTGTTCCAGCTAAATAATTCAAATAAAATAGATAAATAATTAAATAATCCCTGCTTAAATGCAGGGATTATAATAAAATTTCTATTATTTTAAATTTATAACTGAAAGCAAATATCGGTTATAAATTTAAGATAATAATTATAAATAAGGAGACAAAATAATGAATATAAGAAAAACAAAAGATTTACTTATGAAGAACAGTATCTTCGGAATAGCGGGATTTAATATAATAATTGTATTTTTAATATTTTTCTTTGTTTTTACAAACAGCATAAAATTTTTCACACATTTTCCAATAGGAGATTTCTTTTTAGGAAGAGAATGGATCTCTCTATCTGATAAATATGGATTATTACCATTATTTATGGGAAGTTTCTGGGTGACTTTGGTAGCACTGGGTATTTCCGTACCCCTGAGTCTTATTACAGCCATATACATAGCTGAATATGCAACTTCTAAAACTAGAGAGAGACTCAAGGTTCTTATCGAAACTATGGCAGCTTTACCTTCCGTAGTCCTAGGTTATATAGGCCTTTATGTTCTTTCTACTCCTATTAAAGAGTTCTTTGGATTAAATACAGGTCTTACGGCACTTACAGGAGGGATATTGCTAGCATTTATGTCTATACCTACAATGGTGAGTATCTCCGATGATTCTATTAGAGCTTTGGACAAGTCTTATGAGGAAGCGTCTTTGGCATTAGGAGCAAATAAATTAGAAACAATTATTAAAATTATTTTACCTGCTGCTTTTCCTGGAATATTTGCTGGAATTATGTTGGGGTTCGGAAGGATTATAGGAGAAACCATGACAGTTCTTATGGTGACAGGTAATGCCCCTATCTTAAATTCTGGTATACTTTCACCAGTAAGAACGTTAACTGCTACTATTGCTGCTGAAATGGGAGAAGTGGTTCAGGGAAGTACTCATTACTACTCACTTTTCGCAGTAGCTCTTGTATTATTTGCTATCAGTTTTGCCACAAATACAATAGCCGACCACTTTATACATAAATCCAGAAAAATAATGGGAAAATAAAATATTAAAAGGAGATAAATAATGAGCATACTCAAGGGAAAAGGAGAAAAAATAATAGAGAGTTTTATAAAAACAGTAGGACTCCTTTCTATACTTCCAGTAGTTCTTATCTTAGGATATATAATCTTTACAGGAGTTCCTGCTATTTCATGGGAATTTTTAAGTCAAGCTCCAAAAGATGGGATGAGAGGAGGAGGAATTTTACCAGCTATTATAGGAAGTCTCTACCTAACACTAGGAACTATAGTTGTCTCAGTACCATTTGGGATACTCACGGGAGTATATCTTGTAGAATATTCAAAAGACAATTGGATTAGAAGAACTATAAACCTTACAATAGTCAATTTAGCTGGAATCCCTAGTATCATATATGGACTTTTTGGGATGGCATTCTTCGTAATATATATGGGGATGGGAGCTTCTATTCTAGCCGGTTCACTTACCTTAGGAATAATGTGCCTACCAGTAATTATTACCGCTACAAGAGAGTCTCTATTAGCGGTTCCTGTCCACTTAAGAGAAGCTTCTCTAGCGCTAGGTGCTACAAAATGGGAAACCACATGGAAAGTAGTCCTCCCTGCAGGATCACCTGGGATACTCACAGGAGTTATCTTGAGTATATCTAGAGCAGCAGGAGAAACAGCTCCTATAATGTTTACTGTAGCAGCATTCTATCTACCGTTTCTACCTGAAAGCATATGGGATCAGGCTATGACACTACCATATCACCTCTATGTAATTTCTACCCAAGTTCCTAATATGCCAAAAGCTAATATGGATGGAACATTATTTGTCTTAGTAGGAATAACCGTAGGGTTTAATTTGTTAGGGGCATATGTAAGAACAAGATTTAATAAACAAAAATAGCTCTCATATATTTCATACAGCTTTAATTTTAGGAGGAATAAAATGGAAAAGAATAAAATTAGATTAGAAGTAAAAAACTTTAATTTCTATTATGGTAAATTTCAAGCTTTAAAAAATATTAATATGGATTTTTATAAAAATAAAGTAACAGCTCTCATAGGCCCCTCTGGATGTGGAAAATCTACATTTTTAAGATCAGTAAATAGGATGAATGACCTCATAGACATCTCAAAATACGAAGGTGAGATTAAATTAGATGGTTATGACATTTTTAGTAAAAAATATGATATTGTTGAACTCAGAAAAAAAATTGGAATGGTTTTTCAAAAACCAAATCCATTCCCAAAGACTATATATGAAAATATTGTCTATGGTCCAAAACTTCACGGTGAAAAAAATAAAAAAATACTAGATGATGTTGTAGAAGAAAGTTTAAAAGCAGTAGCCCTGTGGGATGAAGTAAAAGATAAACTGCATCAATCTGCACTAGGACTTTCAGGTGGACAACAACAGAGACTTTGTATAGCAAGAGCCATTGCGGTAAAGCCAGAGATTCTTTTAATGGATGAACCTACATCTGCACTAGACCCTATCTCCACAGCTAAGATAGAAGGACTAATAAGAAAACTTCAAAAAGATTATACAATAATCATAGTAACTCATAATATGCAACAAGCAGCTAGAATTTCTGAATATACCGGTTTTTTTTATCAAGGTATAGTAGAAGAATTTAATAAAACAGATAAGATCTTTACTAATCCTGATAATAAAAAAACAGAGGATTATATAACTGGTAAATTTGGATAGAAGAATAGAAAAATAAGGAGGATCAAATGAAAAATCTTCATGAAAGAATCGACGAATTAACAGAACAGTTCATTGGAATGTTTAAAAATGTAGATAGACTTTTAAAAATCAACATGGATATGCTTGAAAAAAGAGTATTTATACAATCACTCTATGGTGAGGCAAAAGTAATTGAAGATAGAATCAATACTTGCGAAGTAAAGATAAGAGAGGATTCTATTCAAGCTATAGCTCGGTTTCAACCTGCTGCAAGAGATTTGAGAGCTCTCCTAACTTTCATAGACTGTGTCAAGATGCTAGAGAGAATGGGGGATCTTTTAAAAAATAATCTTAGACTTATGAGAAAACTTCATAAACACGGTAATGGTGCAAAAGAACATCTATACATAATTGAAGAAATGGCAAAAAAAGTTAACGATATATTTGAAACCTATATGCAAGCCTTTATAGAAAGAGATGAAAAAAAAATATATACTCTTTTGGCCTGTGATGAAGAGATCGACGAAATGAGGGTAGAAGTAGTAAATGAGATAATAAACTTTATGAAAGAAAACTCTGAAAATATCGTAGGGGGATCTATTATTTTACTCCTAAGTAAAAAATTTGAGCGATTATCAGATAAGATTATGCAGCTTGGGAAGGGCCTTATTTATACTATGAATGGAGAAAATTTAAGAAAACAGGAACTTGAAAAATAATGGAATCTATTATAAACTAAAAAAACCTGATTAAAAATCAGGTTTTTTTATATTTTCCAAATTTCTGCTGCATATTTTCTTATGGTATTATCACTAGAAAATTGTCCAGATTTTGCAATGTTTTTTACTACCATGGAATTCCACCTATTACGATCCTGGTAAATACCATCTATTTTTTCATGAGTTTTTAAGTATGAATTAAAATCTTTTAGAACAAAGTATCTATCTCCATCTACTAGATGACTATATATACTGGAGAAGTCTCCTCCAAAAGTTCCGTCTCTAAGCATTTCTACAACTTTTTCTATTTTAGGATTTTCTTTTAAAAATTTTATTGGATTGTAGGAGTGTTTTTTTTCTATTGCTTTTAATTCCTTATAATTTAATCCAAAAATAAATATATTTTCTTCTCCTACAGCTTCTTTTATCTCAACATTTGCACCATCTAAAGTCCCAATAGTTAAAGCTCCATTCATCATAAATTTCATATTTGATGTTCCACTAGCTTCCATCCCTACAGTGGATATCTGTTCACTTATATCACTTCCAGGAATTATTATCTGAGCTTTACTCACACTATAGTTTGGAATGAATACCACTTTTATAAACTTATTGATTCTCTCGTCATTATTAATCAACTCTCCTACAGAATTAATTAATTTTATAACTCTTTTCGCTAAATAATAACCAGGTGCTGCCTTAGCTGAAAAGATAAACGTTTTCGGATGCATTTTAAAATTAGGATTTTCAAGTATTTCTCTATATAAGTATATTACATGTAAAATATTTAAAAGCTGCCTTTTATATCCATGAAGTCTTTTTACATGAGTGTCAAAAATAGTATTAACATCTACTTCTATTCCTGTTTCTTTCCATATAAGTTCGGCTAGTCTTTTTTTGTTTTCTAATTTTATTCCCTCTATTTTTCCACAAAATTCTCTATTTTCTGAAAAATTAATTAATTCATTCAAAAGATTAGGATTATTTTTCCAGTTAGAACCAATGGTCCCATCAATTAATTTAGCCAGTGCTTTATTTGACTTCAAAAGCCATCTTCTATGAGTTATTCCATTAGTTTTATTATTAAATCTCTCTGGATATAAATCATAAAAATTCTTCAGTACTTTTTTTGTTAAAATTTCTGTATGTAATTTTGAAACTCCATTTATAGAATGACTACCTACAATAGCCAGATGAGCCATATTTATTAGTCTGTCTTTAATAATAGCAACGTTCATAACTTTGTCCCAATCATCATACTTTTGATAAACCTCATCACAAAATCTTCTATTAATTTCTTCAATAATCATATATACTCTAGGAATTAATTTTTGAACTTTATCTATCTCCCATTTTTCCATGGCTTCGGTCAATATCGTATGATTAGTATAAGACATCACTTTCTTAGTTATTTCCCAAGCTTCATCCCAATATACTCTTTTTTCATCTATTAAAATCCTCATAAACTCTGCTATACAAAGGGCAGGGTGAGTATCATTTATTTGTATACAAAAAGCATTCGGGAATTCATTTGGTTTAATACCTTTTTTAGAATTATACTCTATAATACTTTGTAATCCCGCACTGACAAAAAAATATTCTTGTTTTAATCTAAGTAATCTACCATTTTCAGTGGTGTCATCTGGATATAGCAATTTTGAAATAGCCTCAGCCTTTCTTTTTTTTTCATCTAATTCTGAGAAAGTACCGTAACTAAAAGAATTAAAATCAAAATCATTACCTTCTATTTGAGCTTTCCATAATCTCAGATTATTTACAACTTTATTCTTATAACCTACAATAGGTACATCATAAGGAACAGCTAATATTGTTTCATATCCAGTATGAACAGGAGTTAAACACCCACCTAATTCTTTTAAAGTTATTTCTCCATAAAATCTTATTCTTTTAGACTGGTGACTTTTTTTAGTTTCCCAAACAAATCCATTTTTTAACCAATTATCAGGCCCTTCTATCTGTTCTCCATTTACTATCTTTTGCTCAAATAAACCGTAATCATATCTTATTCCACATCCATGTCCCGGAATTCCAATAGATGCCATAGAATCTAAGAAACAGGCTGCTAATCTCCCTAATCCCCCATTCCCAAGGCCTGGCTCAGCATCATATTTATCAAATCCTATAAAATCTAATCCCACTTCATTCATAACTTCTATACATAACTCTTCTAACCCGAAATTAATTATGTTGGTAGATGTCATCTTCCCCAATAAAAATTCTAAAGAAAAATAATATACCTGTTTTTCTTTTCCAATCCTGTAATTTTCATTTTTTTCCAACCAATTTTCTGAAAGATATCCCTTTATAACTGTGGCGAATATCTTATACTGATCTTCCTTAGATGTATCTACAAATTCCTTTGTAAACATTATCATAGCCACTTTTTTTAAATCAGATAGGATCCTTTCTTTTGTAATGTCCATCTTATCACTCCTACCTTACCTCTATTTTTTATTTATTAGAGCTTTATATATTTTCTTATATTCTTTAGCTGCATTTGCCCAGCTACTTTTTCGTTCCATGGCATTTTTAACTAAAATATCCCATTGATCTTTTTTTTCATAAACTTCTAGGGCATATTTTAAGGTTTCTAATAATTCATGAGCATTATAATTTTTAAAACCAAAACCTGTTCCAATCTTTTCAAATTCATCATATGGAATGACAGTGTCTTTTAGCCCCCCTGTTTCTCTTACAATAGGTATAGTTCCATATCTCATAGAAATTAATTGAGATAACCCACATGGTTCAAATAGTGATGGCATTAAGAATATATCTGATCCAGCATATATCTTTTTAGCTAATACACTATCAAAGGTAATATTTGCTGATAACTTAGATGGATATAAATGTGAATAATATCTAAATAGATCTTCAAATTGAACATCTCCAGTTCCTAATACAACTAACTGTATATCTAAAACTAATAATTCTTCTAATATATGTGCAATTAAGTCTAAACCTTTTTGTCCAGTAAGTCGTGTTATGATACTTATAACTGGAATATCTTCACTCTCTAAAAGACCTAATTCTCTCTGTAGAGCCAATTTATTTTTTATCTTTTTAACCCTTGTAGAAATACCGTATTTAGTATTAAGCTCCTTATCTTTTCTGGGATTAAAAGTTTCATAATCTATTCCATTTACTATCCCTTTAACTTTATAATCTAACTTTTGAAAAAGACCATGAAGACCCTCACCAAAAAAAGGATATTTTATTTCATTGGCATAGGTATCACTCACTGTAGTTATATAGTCAGAAAAATTAATTCCTCCTTTCATATAAGAAATAGCATCATTAAATTTTAGTCTTTCTTCATCAAAATAATAATCACTTAAACCTAATACATCATAGAGTGTATTCTTACTGTATACACCTTGAAACTTAAGATTATGTATGGTGTATACCACTTTTATATCTTTATATTTCTCCCCATAAAATGCTTTTAAAAATACAGGTATTAAAGATGATTGCCAATCATTACAATGAATGATATCTGGTATAAAATCCATGTGTTCAATGGAATCTATCACTGCTCTAGCAAAATAGGCAAATCGTTCTCCATCATCAAAATATCCATAGGCATTTGGACGATTAAAATAATCTTCGTTATCTATAAAATAAAAAGGAATATTATCGTATTTCATCTTATAAAGTCCTACATATTTTTCTCTCCAAGATACATTAGTTGTAAACTTAGATACCAATTTCATTCCACTACGATATCTGTCATGGATACTTGTATATTTAGGCATTATCACCCTAATATCTATTGTTTTAACAAGTGCTTTAGGAAGAGAATGTGCTACATCTCCTAACCCTCCACTCTTAGCAAAGGGATGTGCCTCACTACTTACAAATAATATTTTCATAATGTTCTCCTTTTTTCTTAAAATGCTGGCTCATTAGAGCCAGCAAAAATTATGTTATCCATCTAAAAGTGATTTTTTTTCTATTATCAATGGAAACTCTTCCGATCCAATTACTTTTTGATATTTACTGATTGTTACGTTTTTATCTATAATGACATTTTTTATCTCTACACCCTCTTCAATTACACAAGATTGTAAAATTACACTATTATCTATAATCGCTCCCTTTTTTACAATTACTCTTCTTCCTATGATACTATTTTTAACAGATCCCTTCACAATACAACCGTTGGCTATAAGGGAATTAGAGACCTTAGACTCTGGTTTATATATAGCTGGAGGAGTGTCATTGATCTTTGTAGATATACCACCATTACTTAGGAGAAGCTCCTCTCTAATCTCTTTTTTTAACATATCTTTATTTGCTCTAAAGTAATTTTTTGTTGAATCAATGAATTTAGTATATCCAGTAAACTCATATAGATTAGTAGAAATTTTATAGACGTTATGTTCAATAAATTTATTTAAATCTCCTACAAGTCCATTTTGTACCCCGCTCATAAGTAAATCTATTAAAAGATCCTTTCTTATAATTTTTATTTCTAGCGATATATTTGCTTTTTCTGGAGAATCTACAATTACTCCAAATTTTTCTATTCCTTTATTTTCATTTAACATTATACTTGTACAACCTCTATAACCCATTAGATCGCCATCTTCTTTTTTATAGACTATAGTAAGATCTCTTCCTGATTTTTCATGTGAATCTATAATAGATTGCAGATCAATATTAGCAATTAAATGAGATGAACATAATACAACATTTTTTTCCTTACTCTTATGTAAATATTCTAAATTTGATCTGAAATTTTTTACATTTGATTTTCCAATTTCACTGTCAATGGTAGGATGCATTAAAAATATTCCTCCAGTTTTCCTATTGAGGTCCCAAAATTGACCTCCCCTTATATGATCTCTCAGTGATCCTACATAATTATGTGGAACTACTATTCCTACATTTGAAATTCCAGTTCTAGTTAAGTTTGTCAATGAAAAATCTATTATTCTATATCTTCCTGCAAATGGAATAGATGCAATAGGTCTATATTTTGTAAGGCCCATAATATCATTAGTATCCTGAGCTGCTAGTATTAATCCCATATATGATTTTGCCATAATTCCCTCCCAATTTATTTTATAGTTTTATTTTGCGGTATCACCTTTATTGTAGCATCCCCAACATGAGTTCCAGACATAACATTAGTATTTTCTCCTACTATAACTCTATCTAAAATTACTCCCTTTCCTATTTTTACATTTGGAAATAACACTGAATTTTCAACTATAGCACCTTCCTCAACAATTACCCCAGGAAATAATACTGTATTCTTTATTGAGCCATTTACTTCACATCCATCTACTACCATAGAATTTTTAACACTGGCTCTTTCTCCAAAATATGCAGCACCCTTTGGCTCTCCAGATGTATAAATTTTCCAATCATTTGTATGTAAGTTCAAATCATTATTTTCATCCAATAGATCCATATTAGCTTCCCATAAACTATTTATTGTTCCCACATCTTTCCAGTAACCTTTAAATGGATGTGTAATCATTTTTAATCCATCACCTAACATCTTAGGTAGTATGTTCATACCAAAATCATTTTCTGATTTTTTATTTTTTTCATCTTCAATTAAATATTTTTTTAATTCCGACCATTTAAAAATATAGATTCCCATAGATGCTAAATTACTTTTTGGTTTCTCTGGTTTTTCCTCAAATTCATAAATTGTGTTATCATCTTTGACATTCATTATTCCAAATCTTTTAGCTTCCTCTAAAGTCACTGTTAAAGCTGCAATTGTTACATCTGCACCATCTTTTTTATGCTCTCTTAACATCTTATTATAATCCATTTTATAGATATGATCTCCAGATAAGATAAGTACGTGGTCTGGATCATATCTATCTATATATTGAATATTTTGATAGATAGCATTAGCCGTTCCTTTATACCAAGCTCCACCATCTTGAGTTGTATATGGTGGAAGTATTGCAGTTCCTCCATGCATACTATTTAAATCCCAAGCTGAGCCTGTTCCTATGTGTGTATTCAATAAAAATGGTCTATATTGTGTAAGTATTCCCACAGTATCTATACCTGAATTTGTACAATTACTCAATGGAAAATCTATAATTTTATATTTACCTCCAAAATCAACTGCTGGTTTTGCCACATCTGAAGTTAAAGGAACCAATCTACTCCCTTGTCCTCCCGCTAATAGCATAGCTATCATCTCTTTTTTTCTCATTTAAACTCCCTCCTGTAAATGTTTAACATTTAAATATCTTATCATGATTTTCTTACATTCGATCAATTAAATTGAGTGCTTTTTAAGCATTATATAATAAAAAATTGTTCATTTTAATCATAATATTAAAATAAATTAATTTTTTAAAAATTTTGGCTTCAAATAAATTACTGAAAGAGGCGCTATATTTATCTCTATATGGCAAAGTTCTTTATCTATAGTCCCCCATATAGGTTTTATTATTTCTGAATTTATCCTACCTTCTCCTCCATACTTATTTGTATCACTATTTAATACCTCTTCATAATCAACAAATCTAGGCACTCCCATCTTATGTTTAGAATAATGAACAGGTGTAAAATTATATATTGCTACTATAAATTCATCATTATCTTCACTCTTTCTCACAAAAGAAACTATCCCACAATCATTATTATTCGCTTCTAACCAGTGAAATCCTTCATATGAATGATCAATTTCCCAAAAAGATTTTTCTTTTCTATAAAAAAAGTTTAAGTTTTTAACAAATTCTTGCATCTCTCTATGTTTTTGAAGTTCCAATAACTGCCATTCGATAGATTCATAAAATCTCCATTCTAAAAACTGACCAATCTCTCCACCCATGAAAAGAAGTTTTTTTCCAGGATGTGCCATCATATACCCCAAAAGAAGTCTCAAACTTGCAAATTTATCCACATAGTAACCTGGAAATTTTTCTATAAGAGATTTTTTTCCATGTACTACTTCATCATGGGAAAAAGGTAAGACATAGTTTTCTGAAAAAGCATAAACTATAGAAAACGTAATTAGATTATGATGAAATTTTCTGTTAATTGGGTCAAGTTCCATATACTTCAAGATGTCATTCATCCAACCCATATTCCATTTATAATTAAATCCTAATCCATCTACATCTTTTCCCTTCGTTATATTTGGGCGAGATGTAGATTCTTCTGCGATCATTAATGTGTATGGAAACTCTTTATGTATACCTTTATTTAATCTTTGCATAAAATCAATTGCCCATAAATTCTGATTTCCACCATCTTTATTTTTTAACTCTGGACTAGGTTCCTTGCAAAAATCTAAATACAACATATTAGATACTGCATCTACTCTTAGACCATCTATATGATATTCCTTTATCCAAAAAATAGCATTAGATATTAAAAAACTATGGATCTCTCGTTTGGATAAATCAAAGTTACAAGTCCCCCATTGTTCATTTTCTCCTAATATTGGATTGCTATATTCATATGTTGGAGTCCCATCAAATTTATATAACCCATGAGCGTCTTTACAAAAATGTCCCGGCACCCAATCTAAAATAACTCCTATACCGTATCTATGTAATTCATCTATTAGATACTTAAAATCTTCCGGTATCCCATGTCTACTGGTTACTGAAAAATATCCTGTTCCCTGATATCCCCAAGAATCATCCAATGGATATTCCGATATAGGCATAAATTCTACATGGGTATAGCCCATTTCAGAAATATATTTAGGTAATTCTTCTGCCAATTCTCTATAGGTTTGAAAATTCTCCTTTCCCTGAGGTTTTTTCCAAGATCCCAAGTGAACTTCATAGATATTCATTGGATTCTTATATGGCTCATAGGATTTCTTGTTCTCTTGCCATTCACAATCATTCCAAGAGTAATTTTCTAAATCCCATACTATAGAAGCTGTATTCGGCCTTAATTCTGAATATAATGCATATGGATCTGATTTTACAAGTTTTTCTCCATTCCATGTTTCAACAACATATTTATATTTATCCCCTTTGTTTATCCCATCAATTTGAAGAACCCAAAAATCATTAATTTTCATCATTTTATGACTATTTTGATTCCAATTATTAAAATCTCCTATCACAGAAAGATCCTTAGCGTTGGGAGCCCAAACTCTAAAACAAACTCCACATTCATTTATGTGTGCTCCTAATAGAGAATATGAGTTAAAATGGTTACCTTCGTGAAAAATTTGAACATCGAATTCTATTTCGTTATTTTTTTTCTCATATTTCATAACTAACCCCTTTGTTTGTTAAGTTTGTTGTACATTAGGAGTATACCTCAACTCTAGTATCTTTACAAAAAAATATTGCTTCTTTCCTAATATTTTGTTATAATCATCTAAATAGTTGGTACATATAAAAATATTGGAGGTAAGAAAAATGATTTTAAAAAAAATTAATAAATTAGGCACTTTCAAATTTTCCCCCACTTCAAAAATGGCCTTACTTCCTAAAAAAAACAAAATAGTTTCTTACAGGGGATAGTGACTTCAGGTCACTGTCCCCCTTTTTTAAAATTAATACAAAACTTATATATCCCCATAATATGGTTGGGAGTTTCTATGGTTTACCACAAATTAACCACTATAAGTGAATTTATGCCACTAACGCTCGAGGCTTGTTTTTCACTTTGCTTAAAACACGTCTTGTTTTTTTATAAATTAATCGCAATTAACATTCAAACAACTTAGGAGGTCCAAATGGAAAAAATTATTAATGCCGCTAAAAGTATACCTGAAATTTATGGAGATTATTGCTTCGACAAAACTACCTTGAGACAACGCGTACCAAAGAGTGTATTCAAAGAATTTTTAGAAGTACAAAATGGAAAAAAAGAATTAACTCTTTCCATTGCTGAGGTAATCGCCAATGCTATGAAGGACTGGGCAATAGCAAAAGGAGCGACTCATTTTACTCACTGGTTCCAACCATTAAATGGCCTTACAGCAGAAAAACATGATTCTTTTGTATCCCCTATTGGAGACGGACAAATAATCATGGAATTTTCTGGGAAAGAATTAATTAAAGGAGAACCTGATGCATCTTCATTCCCAAATGGAGGGCTTAGATCTACATTTGAAGCTCGTGGATATACCGCTTGGGATACTACTTCCCCTGCCTTTTTAAAAGGTGATAATACAGGAGTTACGTTATATATCCCCACTGCTTTTGTTGCTTATACAGGAGAGGCACTCGACAAAAAAGTACCTTTACTTAGATCTATGAATGCTGTTGAAAATCAAGCACTTAGAATTTTAAAGATTTTAGGAAATGATACTTCTAAATCTGTTACTACATGTTTAGGAGCAGAACAAGAATATTTTTTAGTCGAAAAAAACCTGTTTAATAAAAGATTAGATCTAGCTCATACAGGAAGAACATTATTTGGTGCAAACGCTGCTAAATCACAGGACCTTAGAAATCACTATTTTGGAACTATAGAGGAAAGAGTAGCTGCTTTCATGAGAGAATTAGACACTGAATTATGGAGATTAGGAATTCCTTCCAAGACAAAACATAACGAAGTAGCTCCTAACCAATTTGAACTTGCTCCTGTATACGGCACTTCAAATGTAGCTACCGATCAAAATCAACTTGTGATGGACATGATGAATAAAATAGCTAACAGACATGATTTAGTGGCATTGTTACATGAAAAACCATTTGCAGGTGTCAATGGATCAGGTAAACATAATAACTGGTCTCTGGCTACCGACGACGGAATAAACTTATTAGAACCAGGAAAAAATCCTAAAGAAAATGCTCAGTTTCTAATTTTTGTTGCTGCAGTTATAAAAGCTGTAGATAAATATGCGCCGCTTATAAGACTTTCTACTGCTAGTGCATCTAATGACAACAGACTTGGGGGACACGAAGCTCCACCAGCTATAATCTCTATCTTTTTAGGAGATGAATTAGAAACTATCTTCAAGAAAACTGATGAAAAATCAGAAACTAAAGGTAAGTTAGAAATCGGTGTAGATTCTTTACCTAAACTACCTATGGATATCACCGATAGAAATAGAACTTCTCCATTTGCATTTACAGGAAATAAATTTGAATTTAGAATGCCTGGATCTAGTCAAAGTACTTCTACTCCTAATGTTATGATAAATACTATTATGGCAGATGTATTAAAAGAATTTGCTGATGAATTAGAAGAAATAGAAGACAAGACTAAGGGGATTCAAAAATTAGTGTCTAAAACATATAAAGAACATAAAAAAATCATTTTCTCTGGAAATGGTTATGGAGAAGAATGGGTAGAAGAAGCCAAGAGAAGAGGTTTGCCTAATTTAAAATCTACAACAGATGTATTAGAATATTATACAGCTCCTGAAACAATTGAATTATTTGGTAGACATGGAGTATTATCTGAAGGAGAATTAATCTCTAGATACAATATCTATGCTGACAATTATCATAATCAAATAGTAACTGAATCAGCTGTTATGATTAAGATGGCTATCCAAGATATCTATCCAGCATCAAACAGATACGCTTTAGAATTAGCTGAAATAATTAAAAAATCTTCTAAAATATTAGGAGCAGAGTTTGCATCAACTCAAAGAGAACTTTTAACTACTATCTTAAAAAATAATGCAGGGTTATATAGTACCGCTAAAAAACTAGAAGGAAAGCTAGAAGAGTTAGAAAAATTAGAAGAAACAACTCTAAGTGTTCATTTTACTAAAGATGAATTATTACCTCTCATGAAAGAATTAAGAACTTATGGAGATAATTTAGAAAGTGTTGTAGAGCATAAGATGTGGCCATTCCCGACTTATGAAGAATTATTATTTAAATTATAAGTGTAAAATTTAAATAAAGAGCGAAGAAATTCGCTCTTTTTTCTATACTAAACTAGTAATCACATTATAAATATTTAAAACTACTAATGCCACTATAGCAATATTGAACACTTTTTGAATTGTTTCATGGGCTAATTTATGGTTAAAGTGAGCTCCTATAAAACCTCCTAAAATTCCACCAGGAATCATTACATAGAGCATAGAAAGATCATGCCCTCCAAATCCATTTTCTATAAAGATAAAAATTAATTTTGTAAACTGAGATAATAAAATTATCAATATTGAAGTTATAGCTCCTTTTTTAATATCCATATTCATAAGTAAAACCAATACCATTACATTTATAGGCCCCCCTCCTATCCCCAAAAAAGATGCTATTGTCCCAAGGATCAGTCCTATTAGAAGTAAGACTATATGATTTTTTAAATGATACCTTGGAAACTTTTCTTTGAATAAAACCAGTGTCAATAAGAATGCTAATATAAATCCTTGAATAGCAGTAGCAAACCCTTCATTATTTAAGGTTTCTAAAAAAAGACCAAACAAATAATTGCCAATTCCTCCCCCTAATATTGATCCTGTTGCAATTACTAGCATATTCTTTTCTACTTTAAATCCTTTCTTTATTTGTTTTCCTGTAGATACAACAGCCATTGAAAACACAGTAAAGGAAGAAAGTATCCCAATAGTAGTAAGGTCATAAGTCCCTATAGCGTCTAAAATTGGCTTTATAACTACTCCTCCACCTAATCCAACCAATGATCCAAAAATTGTTGCCAACAGTCCAATACAAAAGTATAATATCATCATTTTCTTCCATCCTTATAAATTAATTTGTATATCTATGATAGACTAATCTGTTATTTCTGTCAATCTACACTCCTTTAATTCATGCTGTTATTATTAAAACTCCTAAAAGGATTTTTTTACTTAACTTTGTAAAAAATAATAATAAAAAAACATGAGGTGGTTAAAATGATTTTTAAAAATTTAAAAAATGAAATAAAATTAGATGAACTTTTTAGATTTGAAAAAAAGACCAATTCTTATATAATAGATATTTTTGTAAATCACTATGAAGCACTTTACAGTACTCTAGATTTTTCACCTTTTAAAAGTAGGGATTTAAATGATGAATTAATTCTCTACCTAGAGGATTCCATTGAGGATATTCCTTTTAAATATAACCTTTTACTGAATATAAATATGCCTCAAAATATCCATGATTTAACCAAAGAAACCAAGGGAATCAAGGAAATCAAACATTATTTTTTATACCTACAGAAAAAGAAAAAAAAGGAATTTTACAGGATTTATAGAACAGCTATGGTAAATTTTATTACAGGTATTTTATTTATCTTTGCAATTTCTATTATAAAAAAAAATATTTCTGTTACCAATCTAATCTGGGAAATAGTCATAGAAGGATTTTATGTAGGAGGTTGGGTTTTCCTTTGGGAATTTTTTTCATTACTTTTTCTAGATCCTAATAAGGAAAAAAGTAAATTAAAACAGTATCAAAGAGTTCTTGATTCTAAAATCGGCTATACCTATCATAATAATACTAGATAAAAAAAGGAGGTAGCATTGCTATCTCCTTTTAAATTTAATTATTTATTTCCTTTTTTATAAGCACCTTCAGAACCGAATACATTTTCGATCTTAAGCATATAGAAATCTCTCATGTAGTTCTTTGCTGGTGTTAAATATTTTCTAGGATCAAATTCACCTGGTTTATTAGTGAATACTTCTCTAATTCCAGCTGTAAATGCTAATCTTCCGTCTGTATCAACGTTGATTTTGGCAACTGCTGATTTTGCTGCTCCTCTTAATTGGTCATCAGGGATACCAATAGCATCTTTGATTTCTCCACCAAATTCTTTTATCATTGTAATAAATTTAGCTGGTACTGATGATGAACCGTGTAATACAATAGGGAATCCAGGTATCTTAGTTTCAATTTCAGCTAAGATCTCTAATTTCAACTTAGGATCATCTCCTGGCTTAAATTTATGAGCTCCATGTGAAGTTCCGATAGAGATAGCTAGTGAATCTACACCAGACGCCTTTACGAATTCTTCTACTTCATGTGGTTGTGTGAAAATATGCGCATCGTTAGATATTTCATCTTCAATTCCAGCTAAAACACCTAATTCAGCTTCTACAGTCACGCCATTTGCATGTGCGTATTCTGCAACTTTTTTAGATTCAGCTATATTTTCTTCAAATGAATGATGAGATGCATCTATCATTACTGATGAGAATCCCCATTCGATACAGTCTTTTGCTTGTTCAAAAGATGAACCATGATCTAAATGTAAAGCGATAGGAATGTCTGATCCCATTTCTCTTGCAACATCAACAGCAGCTTTAGCTAACATAGGTACTACTGGTTTCCCCATATAGTTTCTAGCTCCACCTGAACATTGTAATATAACTGGTGATCCTTTTAATGCAGCAGCTTCTACTATTGCTAACATTTGCTCCATGTTATTAAAGTTAAATGCTGGTACTGCATACCCTTCTTTATTTGCTTTAGCGAACATCTCTTTAGTGTTCACTAATCCTAAATCTTTGTAATTATATCTCATAACTACCTCCTCTAATATATTTGAGTTTTTCTACTCTTTAATAATACCAAATTTAATACATAAAAGCAATCTTTTGAAAGATTATATTTTACCCTCTATTTGCTTTAAAATATGCCTTAAAAACGACTTGAATTTCATTTTTTTCTTAAACAGAACAAAAACCTCTGGAACTAATTCTATAATCGTATCTATTAATTCGTTATACCTTTGTAATTTTCCAGTAAAAATGTTTTGTGCATTTATTAGCCACGAAATAAGCAATATATCAAAGATCCTCAAAAAATTAATCCCTACCTGGGTAATTCCCCTCCAGGTGATATAGAAATTATAAAACTTAACAATAACTTCTCCATCTTGAATCATCAGTAATTGAAAAAGTACTGTAGTAAAATAAAAAAGAAAAACATACTTCATTCTTTTCATAGATTTTTTTAAATTTTTGTTAAATAGCAGGTTTGAAAGGATCATCAAACCTGCTACTATTACTAATATA
>NZ_JBATVM010000260.1:0-5218 GCF_049671765.1 Psychrilyobacter sp. | reverse complement strand
GCTATCGCCATATCCACTGGCTATACTATGCATCAGAGCAGAGGTTTTTCTCAGAGTTTGTCCTCCCCTATCGCTTTTCTTCCATGACTTCCCTCCTGGAGTCTGTTGTTTCCTAAAATTTAATTTAGTCTGGGACTTCATATCTATAGATATTTTTTTCATAACTGGAGAAATATCTTTTAAATTTTTCTCCATCTTATTAATTTTCACCACAAAATCATCTATTTTTAAATCATTCATATTATTCACCTCTATTATAGGGAGTATATCCTATAATGACTAAAAAAAGAAGAAACCAAGTGATTAGCTTGATTTCTTCTTAGACATTTTATTTGAAAAATCTTTATTTATACATTAAATATATATTTTAAGTTATAGAATATCAACTAATATATATTTCAGAAGAAAAAGTCAACTGGTTAAGTTCCCTCTTTCTATAGCTCTTATTCTTATAAACTCCCAATTTTCTGTACATAATAATTATATATCTTAAGTTCTATAATGTCAATTTTTTACCTGCAAATTCTTGTAATTATATCACTAGATCCTTCATTCTTTCCTAACTCTTCTTGGGTAATTATTCCTAAGTTTAATAACTCATTAAAATATTCTTCTTCCCCATCGGCTATTAAACATTTTTTAAACTTCTCTGCTGGAGAGTCTTCCCCTCCAATCAGTTCATGAGCATTAAAATAATTAGCTATTTGACTATAATATTCATCGGCTTTATCTTTATTTTTTAATTTCTTTTCTGCTTTATCTATAATTTCTGGCATTATAAACCTCATCTATCTCACTCCCTTTACTTTCCAGATACTATCAAATAATTTTTGATATAAAAACTCATCATTGCTATTAATTCTTGTATAATCCTTACTATTTACATTGACTAATAAATCATCTAACATTCTTTCAATACAATTTCTATCATTGATATTTTCAATATCAAATGGTCCAGCACCTTTAAGCAGATCTATAAAAACATCTTTTATCTCATCTTTTTTTATGATCTCTTTATATGGCTGGATTGCTTTATGAAGAGCCCTTCCAGTTTTAATACTACTAATTTTTAAATTCTTATCCTTGAGTAATCTATCAGTTTCTTCTCTACCTAGTTTTAATAGTACCTCTCCAAAATCTTCCACTTGATTACAGTTCGAAAATTCTTTTAGTTTCTTTAATTTAGGTAATCCATCTATCAAATAATCTAAATAAGAGTTAGCTATTTTTTTACTGTTAGCACCATGTACCTTACTTAAATAAGTCCCAACTGATTCAGCCATAAGTTCCTCAAGATGGTGATAAGGCATATTTTTTTGATTCAGTGATGATGCATGGAAAGTTTCATGAAACATTGTTTTTATCTTAGATTCTATCGATCTCTTATCTCCTGTTTTAAAAGCCATTTCTACAAATTTACCATTTTGTCTTAAACTTGAAACATATCCATAGGAATTAGCCATTGATTTATGTTTTACAGGAACATCTAAACCAAAATTATCCAAAATTTTACTTGCTAACTCCCTCTCTAATTTTGGTTTGAATTTTTTTATATCAAATTCAACCATAAAAGGTTCTAAATTCTTTGATAATTCTTCATCTAATTTTTCTACTGTCTTTTCTTTTAGTTTAACACCTTTTTCTATTTTTTTCCAAATAGTTCCTGGATTCCCTTTAAAATCTGTTTTTTCTAAATCACTTATTATATTTGGATCATATTCCGATAGGACATAGCCTCCATCCTCAAGCTCTTCTTTAGAAATTGAGATTACTCCACTCCTACATTGATAATGATTCCCTGGATAAATTTCATTCCAAATAGGATCATCAGATCTATAGATCTTTCCATCCAACCTTTTGCATATTTCAGTAGTATACTCATCTGAAATAGCATCATATAGTAGATAAGGAAAATCTTCTTTTGTTTCCATTTGTTCTTTATAAGTCCCTATGTTATAGGCATTAATGGTGTTCGTTCTATAAATATTTTCTAAATAATATCCACGATCTCCAAACCCTGCTTTATTGGCTATCTCTTGAATAGATTCTTTCCATTCTAAGAAAGTCCCTCCAGTTTTGATATTTTCATCCAATGATTGAAACATCTTTTTAGTTATCTCTAAATCTGTAGATTTTTTTATCCATTTAAAGTTATTTTTTATTTCTAAGGTTAATTCATCTATCTTTTCAAATAGTACCGGCTCTTTCTCTATCAGATATTTTATGGCATCTTCAAAAGGAAGACTAAATGGGTCTATGTCTTCAGCAAATTCCATCCATTTATTCCTTTGGATACTCTCAACATATCCAACTAGAGCAGCTATAACCATCTTTTCTTCTAATTCTTTATAATCTAAAGAAACATATAGATCCTTATATTCTTTTACCTGCTCCAAACTCTCAAAAATAGTTTTAGAAGTATTCTTAGTAAAATCCATCATACTATTTTCTATATCTTCTTTAAAAAGTCTCTTTTGGTACCTATGTAACTCTATTTTTTCACTTATATTGTCTACTTCTCCCCCTGGCAAACTCCTTAATATCTTTTTTAGCTATTACTTCTAAAGGAATCCCTAGACTATCAGACACATATTGAGGAGAAAGCTCATACCCTGCTTCAGATAAAGTCTTAATAGTATTAGCCTTTTGGGTGTTCACTTCTTCCTTGGCTTTATCTGCTTTGCTTTCTTCTTCCTCTGTTTTTTCTTTTTCAAATTTAATATAAAAATCCTCATGATTATATCCATACATCATTGCATCAGCAACTAATAAATTTTGAAATGATTCTCTTATAAATTTCAAAATCTCTTCTTCTTGCTTCTCCTGTTCTACTTGCTGTAGTTTATCCCTAGAAAAACTTCCTGTTCCAGCATTAGATCCTGAATAATCTGCTCCTAATATATATTTTGATATCTCACCTTTCCACCTGTCTTCAAGATTAGTATGTATTTCTGTTTTTAAATCTGCCAAATTAATAAAATGTACTGAATCTTTCAAACTTTTATCCCATATAGGAATAGCTACTACATTTCTACCTTTCATATCCTTTAATTGTTTAGCTTTGGCTTTTACATCTTCTTCATCTGCATTCCCATCATATGCAAACACCGTGATAACTTCTCCATACCTGTCTGCAATGGCCCTCATCTTATCTCTAATTGAGTTCTTAGCCTCATATGTTCCAACTATAGGCTTTAAAACGCTCTTCCCATATACCTCACTTAATGAGTCATTATAAGTAACTACAATATATTTAAGTGGATCATCTAAACTAATCTCTTTATCTCCTATTTTTACACTCCAAACACCTTTTTCGCATTTCATATATTCTTGAGGTATTTCAATTAATTCTTTTAGATTGAATTCTTCATCCCATACTAATTCAAATCCTCCATATCCATAATATCTACTTTTATCTAACTGTTTTATAAAATTATAGATATTTATTTTACTTAACCTCTGGTATATTTCTTTATTTCTCCCCTCATCTTCTTCTATAAGAGTTAGTATCTCCCAATCTCTAGATGAAACACCCATAGACATTTTCCTCACTGCATATGAGATATCGATATCATCTAACATCTCTTTTACTTTTTCAGGATCTAGATCTTCCTCTTCATAAGTTCCATTTATTTGAAATAACTGTTGTATAGTGGCATTAAGTAGCCCTTTATTGTTTTTTAGATCACTTCCAAATTCATGTTTCTTAAATGCATTTTTTATTTTACTAAACATCTTCCACCTCTCTATATTGCAATAATAGGCTTATTAACAGCTATACCCCTTCCACTTCCATATCTTCCACTCTGCACTATTATTGCTGCATAAGAACAAACATCAGTTGCATCGTCATTAGTAGCATTTGGAAACTTTAGTAACTGCTCCTCTACCTTATCTAGATTTATCATTCTGGAATTAAAGAATACCTTTCCATTTTCTAGCATAATAGAAAATGGAATAGAT
The DNA here is from genome assembly GCF_049671765.1 of Psychrilyobacter sp. Classification (NCBI taxonomy): domain Bacteria; kingdom Fusobacteriati; phylum Fusobacteriota; class Fusobacteriia; order Fusobacteriales; family Fusobacteriaceae; genus Psychrilyobacter; species Psychrilyobacter sp. Next base: position 1,255 of record NZ_JBATVM010000260.1, on the reverse strand, counting down.
CTAGTCACCTTGTCTGTATCAGCCTTTAACACCTTTAACGGACAACCTTCCCTCTTAGCCTGTTGAATTAATCCTATTCCACTGGCTTTATCCTCACACGCTTGAAATACTACATTCCACCGTCCTTTTAATTCCTTTATCTTTTTCCATTGATCAGGAACCTCTATTTTCTCTAAAAACATATCTATCAAATATAAATTAGCTTGTTTATCAGCAAGCCAAGTAGCTATAGCTGTATCATCATTTGTCTTTCCTGTTTTCTGAGCTGTATCTATTGTCTGAAATGAAATACAGTCCTTTAAAAATACCTTCCTAGTTCTATCCTCTTCTACTATTTCAAGGTATTGATCATTATATTTAAAATACCTAAAATCTTTTCTTCTCATAATAGATCCACCATCTACTGTGGGTTTTTGTTGATACAGTGATGCCCACTCCAATCTTCCTATAGCTCTTTTAGTTTTCATCAGTTCACTCAAAGGAAATCTTTCTGGCCATAGTGGCTCTCCTACTTCCCTCCCTAATATATCTCCCTCTTCAGCTATTGCTGGTAGATTGATTAATTCAAACTCTTCTCCATCATCTTCCTTCATAGCTTTCATTAGTTTTCCAGCTAAATCTTCATCATGCCATCTAGTCTGAATAATTACCATCCCACCACCAGGAGCTAACCTTGTTCGAATCGTTGATTTATACCAATCCCATACCCTTTCTCTCTTTAAGTGAGAGTTGGCCTCCTCTCTATTTTTAAACGGATCATCTATAATAGCTATATGTGCTCCTTTTCCAGTTGCACTTCCTCCTACACCTGTAGCAGCTAATACACCTCTATGCCCTTCTATTCCCCACTCTTTTACACTAGAACTGTTCTTTGATAACTTTACTCCAAAGACATTTTCATGCTCTTCAAATGTATCTCTACAGATCCTTGAAAACTTCTCTGCCAAATCTGCTGAATAACTACCTACAATCATTTCCCACTCTGGATGACTACCTAATACCCATGCTGGAAATTTTTTAGTTGTAACCTCACTTTTACCATGTCTTGGGGGCATAGTTATAATAAGTCTAGGAGATCTTCCTTCTTCTACATCTTTTACAAAATTTTCTAATTTAGATATAAGATATTTTAAATGTTTGGCTGTCTGCCAATCTCCTCTACCATCTTCTAATAGAAAAGTCTCTAGGGATTTCCTCATCCTAGCTCTCTTCCTTCTTCTCATCTCTAGCACTGCTCCTGCTTTCATCTGTACTT
>NZ_JBATVM010000259.1:0-4411 GCF_049671765.1 Psychrilyobacter sp. | reverse complement strand
TAAAAATACCGTTGAAGATCTAGCTAACCTTGTTTCATCAGAACTAACAAAAGATGCTATTATTACAAACTCATGGAATGACCAAGATAAAGAATTTATTGTTTTAGCTGTAGATAAAACTAAAATTTCTAAAAAAGCAAAGGAGATCTTTGTAATCCATGTTCAAGCTATTATCGATGATCTAGATGAAACTATCACTGAAGTTTCTAATGAATACTTAGAAATCTCCAAACTTCCTCTAACTCTCGTTAAGGAGACACCTACATTAAAAAAAACACAAGTTAAAGCGAAAGTGGGAAATAAAAAATCATCAAAAAAAAACTTTGAGCCAGAAGTGTTTTTAGATGATTTTTAAATAACATTATACCTAGACAAGCTCAATTTAGAATTTTATAATCTTTTATTTATTCTGTAAATTTTATAATTTCCTATATAATAATAAAAATGGAAGTTTAAACTTCCATTTTTTTATTACACCATTCTATCCTATTTATTCTAATCTCTTATTCATTTTACAATCGGTTTTAGATCCCAATAAAATATAGATTGTCTCTTATGGTTTAATCTTTGTGATACGTTCATATATTAACCACTTTTATTTTTTTAGAGACTTGATATTTTGTCTAATTTTTTCCTAAATAAGTCATTTGAGGTAAATAGAAAAAATTTGTTTTAACCTCTAACATCTCTTCTACTATAATTTCTTTAAATATTTCTAAGTTAGTATTTATCACTATGGACTTTTACACTCTGAACTATCCCTAGCATCATAAAGGTAAAAATATATGAACTTCCTCCATAACTCATTAGAAGCAGTGGCAATCCTGTTACTGGCATAAGACCTATTATCATTCCTAAATTTACTGTAGTATGAAAGAACACTATGGCTGCAACTCCGTAACAGATAAGTCTACCATATTCATCATTAGAATTATTTCCTATCCGAACTATGTTATAAATAAGGGAATAATATAATACTAATAATAACAACCCTCCTACAAACCCTGTTTCTTCTAAAAAAACTGCACCTATAAAGTCTGTATGAGATTCTGGTAAAAACTTGAGTTTGCTCTGAGTCCCTTGAAATATACCTTTCCCAAACAATCCACCCGAACCCACTGCTATCATGGACTGAGTCACATTCCATCCACTTCCCAAGAGATCTTGTTCAGGATTTAAAAATGTTAAAATTCTTGTCTGTTGATATTCTTTTAAAAGAAAGAAATATGCAAATGGAACAAAAGCTACCAAACTTCCTAACATCACTATTATTGTTCTAGTATCTATTCCATGGACAAATATTAATACTCCAAATATTGCAATCAATGTAAGAGATGTCCCAAGATCTGGTTGTTTTAATATAAGTATAAATACAGGCAAAATATGAACTCCAGATTTAGCCACATCTTTTAGGCCTGAAAAACTAGTTTTGTATCTATTCACCAAAAGAGCTGAAAAAGTTAATACCATAAAAATCTTTGCAAACTCTGAAGGTTGTAAATTCATAAATCCTAAGTCAATCCATCTTTTAGCTCCTAATTTAGTTACTCCAAAGGCAAAAACAGCTACCAGTGATGTCAAGCTTACCCCATATATTAGCCGTGAATATCGCCTATATAACTTAAAGTCTATCATAGCAAATAAAAAGTATACCAATATTCCCAAAAAGAGCCAAATCAAATCTTTCTTTAAAAAAGAAGTAGTTCTAGTATAAGTTGCACTATATATTGTAAATGCACTAATTATAGCTATCAATATTGCATTTAATAAAATTCTATGACTTAATTTTTTAACTTTTTTAATCAAAATTCTTATATCTCTATTATTTTTCATTTTTTCCACCTATCTTTCATCATTACTATTTCCCCGTATGACCAAAACCCCCTGTAGATCTTTCACTTTCTTCTACTCTATCTGTTTCAACAAATTCCATCTTATAAACTTTTTGAAGGACAAGTTGTCCAATTCTTTCTATTGGATTTATAGTGTATTCCTCTGAACTCAAATTAATCAAAATTATTCCTACTTCTCCCCTATAATCAGAATCGATAGTTCCTGGAGAGTTAACCAAAGTAATCCCATGTTTTATTGCCAGTCCACTTCTAGGTCTTACTTGAACCTCATAACCAAACGGTATTTCCAAAATTATTCCTGTAGGAATCAGTCGTCTCTCTAAACTTTTTAAAGTTATAGGTTTTTCAATATTAGCACATACATCCATTCCGGCTGCACCATCTGTCATATATTTTGGAAGTGTTACTCCATCTGCTTTTATTATCTTGACTTCTATTTTTTTCATATTAAAATTCTCCTTTTTTTTATTCTACATTTCCTAAGATCGTATACGAATAATATTTTTCTAAAAAAACTTTATTTGCCACTTCTTTTATATCTTCACAACTTATTTTTTCAATTTCTATCATAGTTTCTTCGATGGTTTTTATACGTCCATAAGTTAGATATGAACTAGCTAGTCTACTCATTCTCGATCTACTATTTTCCAAACCAAAAGTTAATGAACTTAGAAATTGATTTTTAGATCTTTCCAATTCTTTTTCAGTTACACTGTTTTTCTTTATTTCTTCAAATTCTTCTAAAACTATCTGAATTACTTCTTTGTAATCTTTAGGTGTTGTCCCAGCATATATTGTAAATAACCCACCTTCTTTAAAGTTTGACATATAACTATATATGGAATAAGCCAGTCCACGGTCTTCCCTGATCTTTTGAAACAATCTAGAACTCATGTTCCCTGCTAATATATTAGAAATTATAGAATATTTATATCTATCTTCATCTAAGTAAGAAATCCCTTTTGTATTTATACATAAATGAACTTGGCTCATCTCTTTTTTAGAAATTTGTTTTCCAGAATTTATTTTCATAGGAAATTTTTCAGAAATTTCGATTTCTTGTCTCTCTATAGTCCCCATGGTATCTTCTAACATTTCCATAACTTTATCTATGTCCATATTTCCAGCTAAAGATATTACCATGTTTTCTGGTGTATATTTTCTATTAAAATAATCTATTAAGATATCTCTACTGATTCCGTTTACACTCTCAATACTTCCTAAAACTATATTAGATTGATTTCCAGAAACGGCAAATGTAGAATTTATGTCATGTACTTTTTCCTCTGGTATATCTTCGTACATATTTATCTCTTCAATTACAACTTTTTTTTCTTTCTCTAAATTTTCATCTGAAAAAGTAGAGTTTAAAAACATATCTGATAGGATATCCACTCCTACTTCTAGCCTAGAAGATAAAAGTTGTATATAATAAGCTGTAGTTTCCTTTCCAGTATAGGCATTTATATTTCCACCTATATCGTCTATTTGTTCAGAAAGTTCCTTAGCGGTTCTTTTTTCAGTTCCCTTAAACATCATATGTTCTAAAAGGTGAGATACCCCATACTCATTGGCCTTTTCATGTTTTGATCCAGTCCCTACAAAGATCCCTACAGTTACCGATTGTATCCCATCTATCTTATCAAAAAAAACAGGAATTCCGTTCTTTAATTTTTTTTCTAATATCATACTCTCTCCTTTTTTTACTCTTTGCTTTCTTTTTTTATGTTTTTTCTCTCTAAAAGTAAGGGTAATTCATGAATTTCCCCTCCCCTATCAATACTCTGCTTTATTCATTGCTATCAGTCCAATTCCTACAAAGATAAGATTAGGCATCCATGCTCCTATAAGGGGAGATAAAATCCCTCCCATGGCTATAGCTTCAAAACTAGCCTGAACAATATAATAACCGTAACCAAAAGCAATGCTTAAAGCTATATTTATAGCTGATGAACCTCTTACATATCTACTTCCAAGGGCTAGCCCTAATATGCCTATAATAACACAAGCAAATGGATAGGCTATTCTCTTATGAAATTCTACATCAAATTCTCTAGCTTCTCCTCCAGTTTTACGAAGAATTACAGCTAATTTTTTTAATTCTATTAAATTTAATTCCTCTTTTCGATATTTAGGAGTTAGGAATAATTTAGGCTCCTCTTTTAATTCTAATTTTTTATAGATTTTATGATAGACTATTTTTCTTTCATTTATCCTATTTTCATTGGCTTCATCTAGTTCCCATCTTCCATCAGTAGTATATCTTGCTGATTTAGCTGTGATTATAGATTTTATAGCATCAAAATTTTTATTCAAAATTATAATTTCTATCCCTCTAGCCGTATTCGTCTCTCTATTTACATAGTCAAAATGATAGATATAATCTCCATTTCCTCTAAGATAAACATTATTTTTTTCCACAGGAATTTTATCTTCATCTATTTGATTTTTTCTCTTTAACTCCCTAGCTACTTTTATTCCTTTTGGTTGCAGAGAATTACTGATATAAAAAACTCCTCCTGCCATGATAAATGTGGCAATTACAGGAAGTAAAACTA
>NZ_JBATVM010000258.1:0-7296 GCF_049671765.1 Psychrilyobacter sp. | reverse complement strand
ATGGGACTCTATGGGTTTGGAGCAACAAAAGATATAAATACCTCTTCTGAAGCACCTAGAAGCGACTATAAAAAATATAATTTAAATATTAGATGGTTAAAACCCTTTTTCATAAAAAAACAATATTTCACCTATGAATTTGCGACTGGGGCCCAATATTCAGAGGATAGATTATATTCGGCAGATAAGTTTTCATTGGGAGATGATGTAACTGTAAGAGGTTATGAATCTGGAATAAGCGGCGAAAAGGGATATTATGTAAGAAATCAATTGACATATAATTTAGCGAGCCTTATTTCAGGAAAAACATCTAACGTATTTACAAATACATTGGGGAAAACAAGTTTATTTACAGGGATAGATTATGGTATGGCTAGAGATAAACAGAATAAAAATAACCCAAAGTATAGAAGTAACGAAGAACTTTTAGGAATGGAAACAGGAATAAAATATAGAGGTAATTATTTGAATTGTAAATTGAGCTATTCTAAAGGGCTTTATGCTCCAGGGTATATAAAAAAATCAGAATTAGTTAATTTTACAGTATCAGTGGGGATATAAATTAGAAAAATTTAGTGATGTTAAATATAATGGGGGAAAATAATAGAGTTGTATTAGTGAAGAGCCTTCGTGTAGTCAAGTAATAAATGAAAAAAATATAAATTGAAATGATGTAGAGTTGTAGAGGAGAATGAATATGAATAAAAATTTAAAAAAGAGTAATATGAGTAAAATATTATATACTTTTATAATTGTAAATTTGATGTTTCCAACAGAAATGATATATGCAGCAGGAATTAAATTAGATCAATCGGTAAATAAACAATATAATTCTAAAATAGGGAAAACTAAAAATGGAATAGACCAGATAGATATAGTGAATCCTAAGAATGGGACGTCTCATAATAAATTTTTGGAATATAATGTAAATCAAAGAGGAGTTATTTTGAATAATTCCAAAGGATTAATTAAAACTAATTTAGCAGGGTTTATAGATGGAAATGCTAATTTAACAAATAATGCAGATCTTATTATTACAGAAATCACTGGTACAAATAGATCAGATATAGAAGGGTTTACAGAGATAGCAGGACAAAGAGCTGATTATGTTTTGGCTAATCCCAATGGAGTGTCTTTAAATGGAGCAGGATTTATTAATACAGATCGTGTAACTATTTCTACAGGAGAGATAATAAATGATAATAATCTAATGTTACAGGTAAAAGACGGAGTAATAGAAGTAGGGAGTAAAGGTGTCTCTACAGAAGGAGTAGATTATTTTACTCTTCTATCTAGAGTGGCAAAATTAAATGGGGTTATTTCAAGTAATAGCAAAGCAAGCGTGTCTAAAGAAATAGAAATTTTGACGGGTAAAAATAAATATGACTATAAAAATAAGAAACTAACAACTATAAATTCGACTAATGATGGAAAATATAATGTGGCGATAGATTCATCTAAATTAGGTGGAATTATGGCTGGAAGAATTAAATTAGTCGGGACAGAACAAGGTTTAGGAGTAAATACTTCTACTTTGGTAGCGCCTGAATCAGTAGAAATTAGTGCTCAAGGAATCATAAAAACTAAAGACATAAAAACTAAAAATCTTGATATCAATTCCAAAGAAAGTGAACTAAGTGGAACAATCAAAGCAAATGATATCTCCATAAGTGGAAAATCTATAAACAGTGGGAATATTTTGGCTGATAGAGTTATAGCAAAAATTTTTGAATCAGATGGAGAAGTTATAGTAAATGAAACTTTCATAGCGGATGAACTAAAGAATAGAGATAAATTCAATAGTAAAAGTATAGACCTGGAAACTTTGGATAACGCTGGAACCTTAAGTGCAGAAACGATTAATTTAAAGGGAAATTCTAAAAACAATTCTACTATAGTAGCAAATGAAATTACAGGGAAAAACTTTGAAAATAATGGTTCTTTACAAGGAAACGAAAGTCTTAACTTAGGTGACCTGGTAAATAAGGAAAAAGGAACCGTTTTATCAAAAAATATAGTTACAACAAAGATAATAAATGAGGGGAAGGTCCAGGCTAATGAAAGACTAGAAACTGGTGATGTGATAAATAAGGAAAAAGGAACTATTTTATCAAAAAATATAGTTACAGCAAATATACTAAATGAAGGTCAAATTCAAGCAGATGAAAAACTAGAAACCGGGAACTTGATAAATAATAAAAAAATATTTGCTAAAGACACTCTTGTAAAAGGAAATTTAACTAATGTAGGTAGAATCGACTCTAATTTAGAGGCTCAAGGAGAAAATCATCTTAATACAGGTATAATTTTAGGAGATAAAGTAAAAATATCTTCTAAGCTTAAAAATACAGGAACACTGATTGGAAGAGAGGGTATTGAATTAGGGACTGTAATAAATGAAAAAGATATTTTGAGTAATAAAAATATAGTTCTTGAAAGTATAGAAAATAAAACAATAACGAGTAAATTATCAGGAAAAAATATAAGCTCAAAAACAATCAAAAGTTCTGGTATAATCCATGGAAATGTAACTGTGGATGATCTAGAAAATAAAGGAAACATAAAAGGAGCAACTATAAAAGTAACGAGTAAATTATTTAATAGTGGGAAGATGATATCTAATGATTTAGATGTTACCTCAGAAACATTTTTAAATGAAGGTACTATAGGAGCTAAAAAAATTACTATAAACTCTAATAGTTTATTAAATAGGGGAAATTTAATCTCTGATATATTAAATATGAATGTCAGAAACAATATAGAAAATTCTGGGGCTGGATATATAAAAACGGAGAATTTTACTACAACAGCTAAATTAAATAATAGCGGAAGTATATTCTCTAAAGAAATAAATATTAGGAATGTTCTAAAAAATAGTGGATTAATCAAAGGGAATATGGAAATCACTAATGACTTATTAGAAAATAGTGGGAATTTAGAAGGGGACATTATAAGAATAACTTCTAAGAGTATAAATAACTCGAAAAATATATTAGGAGATGCCACCTATATTAATGGCAAACTAACTAATACGGAGACTGGAGTTATAGGGAGTAAAAATTTAGATATAACTGGTGATATTGATAATACAGGACAATTAATATCAGATGACATTACTTTAAGATCTAAAACTATATTAAATAATGGTGATATTCAAGCCATAAAAAATATTACTATAAATTCTACAAACTTAATCAATAAAAAGAATATTTTGGCTAATGAAAATTTAAATATAGAAAGTATAGTAAATAATAGTGGAAAAATATCTGGAAAGGTAAAAATAAGGGGCGGTCAAAATAGTGCTACTTCGGTCACTAACACAGGAGAAATATCTGGTAGTGTAGATATCAAAGCTAATGTTTTGAAGAATACAGGTGGAATGATAACAGGGGACACAGTAAAAATTGACTATGTGGCTGATAAGAATTTAGATATAGAAGGAACTTATTTCGCAAATAATCTGGAGATAAAAGCTAAAAAATCGATAGATAATCTTAATAATTCTCTAAAAGCTTTAAATGATATTAAATTAACTTCTCATGAAGGTGATATCATAAATGATGGTAAAATAATAGCTGGTCAAGATATAGTCTTAACAGCTAAAAATATCAAAAATGGAACTAGAAGAACTGGTTCAGAAACTATTGAAAATAAGGGAAGCCTGATTGAAAGTAAAAGAAATTTAGATATTAAAGGAAATTATATAAATACAAAATATTCTACTCTAATGGGTGGGCTAGGAAAAACTAATCTTACAATGGCAAGCGACCTAATAAATTATGGGAAAATAATCAGTAGAGGAAATTTAGAGACTAATTCTGCTAATTTTTCTAATAAGGGACAAGTTCTAGCTGCGAAAGACCTAAAGATAAAAGCTACTAAGATAGAAAATAATGAAGATAAACTTATCTATGCTAGTATTAACATGACTCTAGATGGAGAAACTATCGAAAATAAGATGGGGACTATCTTAACAACCGATGGAGATATAACTCTAAAAGCTACTGGAAATATAGCTAATAAAGCTAATGCTCGTAGAGGTGGGAAAATAAAAGCTGGAAACACTCTAAACATAACGGCTAAAAGTTATCAAAACGAAGGATATAAGTACAAAGCTGGTTACTTTAAGAATCTATATACTGTGGATCAAATTCAAAATCTCAAAACAGTTTCTCCAAACTTAATAACTAAAACAGTCAATAGTCAAACAAGAATAACGGCTTGGCAACATTATGATTTTAGAACATTTTTTACAATAGTGAATGGTGGTAACTTAGAAGAGTATAAGAATCAAGAATGGGATGGAGACTATAGCTATTTTGCTCCTGTAGGGGATACCCAATTTTATGGAATTGAAGGTACTGTAAAGATAAATGTAATAAAAACTCCAATTCGTGTGAGACAAAGTACTACTGAAGGTAAAAATATAAATGTAGAACTTACAGAAGATTTTAAAAACAGAGGGATATTAACGGCTGAAAATAATATTAAAATTAAAGCAAAAAATATTATAAATGAAACGGAAGTTGTAAAAACTCGTGGAGTATCAGAATACAAAGGGGTAACTCAGGCAAGAGTTATAAAAACCAATCTAATAGATGGGGATGAAAAATACACGATTGCACCAAGGATTGAGAATATTAAAACTAAAAATTATATTAATATAAGTGAAGATAAGGCTAGAATAACTGCTGGTGGGAATATAATACTAGATGGAAATGTGAAAAATACAGACACAACAAATCTTGAAAGTACATCTGGGGTAACATCTGATTTACAGGATACAATCGTGAAAAACAAAAAAGTAACTCTCCAAAAAGAAACTAAAGATACAGATAAGGACTCAAAGCAAGGAGATCTATCTGGAATAAAAGATAAATTAAAAAATAATGAAGAAGAAAAAATAAACGAGCTTAATAAAGAAAAAACAAAAGCAAAGGAAAAAACAAAAACAGTAGAAGAAACAGTCCAAAAAGAAAAAGAAAAAATTGTAGAAGAAACACAAACTCCTAAAGAAAGTGCTGAATCTGAAGCTAAATTGATAGAGAATCAACTTGAAACACAGAAAAAATTAAATATTGCTGATTATATTACAGTTCCAAGAGGAAATGATGGGTTGTTTAAAAAAAATAGTGAGTTCGATAAAATTTCTAATAACAAACCACTTATTGAAACTAATATAGCATTTATAGATAAGAGTAAGTATTTTGGATCTAGTTATTTTTTTAAAAAGATTAAATATAACCCAGCGAATATAAGAACATTGGGAGATTCTTATTATGATACTACTTTAATAAATGATGTTTTAAAAAGAAATTTTGGAAGGGATAAAGCTGTTAACGAGATTGCAACAATGAAAACACTATTAGATAATGCTTCAGAATCTCATAAAAAATTGGGATTAAAAGTAGGGGAAAAATTAACTAAAGAACAACTAAGTAACTTAGAACACGATATAGTTTGGTATGTAGAAGTAGAAGTAGATGGGCACAAAGTACTGGCTCCTCAACTGTATGTGGCTAAAAAAGGATTAGAAGTAGGACCTAATAGCTCTAGTATAGACGGGAAGAATATCACGGTTAAAAATGGATCTCTACTAAATACGGGGGATATAAATGCTCAAAAAATAGTAAATGTGGATGCAAGCCAAATTATCAATAAAAACACTGTTGGAAAGGCTAATATAAAGGGTGAAAGTGTTTATTTACAAGCTCAAAAAGATATTAAAAATCTCGGTTCTACAATAGAAGGAACAAATGTTTTATTAAATGCAAAAGATGGAGATGTTATAAATGAAAGTTTAGTAGAAAAAAATAAACTTTTAAACAGTGAAAACTATACTACCGATATAATAGGTGTATCTAAGATAAAAGGTCAGACTATAAATATAAAAGGAAATAACTATTTTCAAAAAGGTGCTATCTTATCTGGTAAGGATGGGAGTATAGATGTGAAAGAAAAAGTGACAATAGAGGGGCTAAAATTAGAATCTAGGACGAAAGAAAGTGGTTATAAATTAGTAGAAGTAAAAGTTACAAACGGTAAAAGAATGACTGGAAGTGGAAAAGAATATACTGGTACAAAATATGAAAAAGATGTAACCGCTACAGAAAATGTAGGTTCAGTCGTTAATTTTAGTGGAAACTTAGTCATGAAAGCTGGAAGTGATATCAATATATTAGGAAGTGAAGTAAAAGCTAAAGATGCACTGATCCAAGGGAAGAGTATCAATGTAGAAGGTGTAAAAGATACCAATACTTCTTCATATAAAACTTCTAAACAAGAATTTGCTTATAGTAAGGATGAAAATATAAAAAAACATACAGAAAAGGTATTAAAATCTAGTATAACTACTAAAGGAGACCTAACTTTAGTAGCTAACGATGGGGATATTACTTTTAAAGGAAGTTCTAGAGAAGCTGGTGGAACTATTAGAAGTTTGGCTGAAAATGGTAGTGTAAAGGATCTAACTTTAGAAACCAATAATACTTATAAGAGAACGGCTACAGAAATAGGAATTAATGGTACAACCCTAGGTGAAAGTAAAGAAGTAATAGACGCTAGAAAAAAAATCTTGGATGAAGATGGAGTTACAAAAACTAAGGGAACAAATGCCAAATTAAAGCATTCTTCTAATGCTGGGATCGAAACAGATGTAGATAATCTACATTCTAGAGGATTTATAACTGGGACAAATCACAGTGAGATGTATGGTAATGCTAGTGCTACAGTAGGTCTTGTAAAAAGTGATATAAACGAAGAAGTTAATTCTATTTTACACGAGAGAACAACTGTAAAAGCTAAGAATGAAATAATCTTAGCCAAAGGAGATATAATAAGAGAATCTATAACTGGAAATATTACAGGGGATTCGACAGTGAAATCCCTAACTGGTGATATCAAATATACAACAGCAAAGGATATAGTGACTTCCAATGTAAAGAAAGATACATATAGCATAGGAAGTGAATATTCTTATAGAGTTGCACCACTAGATTTTGCAGAAAAGCAAAAAAAGAGAGTGGATTACTCTGATAATTCATCATTTTCGGCTAAAAATGCTAAAAAGAATGGAAAATCATCACCTGGTGAAGGAGCTGAAGCTTTGGCTACGATAGGAGGAACAGGAGGAGACATCTCTAAATTAGCTACTGGTGAAGTAGCTTCTGCATCAGTTAAAACTGGAGTAAACGTAACTAAAACAGAAAAGAAAAGTTATAAATCAACAGCATTAGAAAATGAATTAAATATAGGTGGAACTCAGACCCTTATAGGAAAAAACATTACTTTAGAAGG
>NZ_JBATVM010000257.1:0-4091 GCF_049671765.1 Psychrilyobacter sp. | reverse complement strand
ATTATAGGTTAAAAATAAACTTAAAAGGAAATAGAGGGCTTATCTTAGTAGGAGAAGAGGAAGATATAAGAAAACTCCAACTAAGAATTTTAAGTGAATATAAAAATAATCTTTCATCTGGAAAGGAAAAAATAAAAGAAGTTTTGGATGAATATTTAGACGAACGAGATAAAAATGGGATAAAAACATTTATTTTTTATATTCAAAAACAGATGGAAAAAATTATTTCTGATGAAGCATATGGGATAATAGAAACTTATATTTTGATAGTAATAAATAGGATAAGGGGAAATCATAGACTAGAAAAAATCCCCAATGCTAAATTTTTGGAGGAAACATCTGAATTTCAAGTCATTCATAAAGCTGGGAGTATTTTAGAAGCTAATTATGAATTGGAGTTAGATCAGTTGGAAATTTTAAAGATTACAGATTATATATTAGGAAGTCATACATATAATTTCACATATTCTTACTATGAAAACTGGGTAGAAATAGAGATTATGGTTAAAAATTTAATAGATAAATTCAATGAAAAAATAGATGTAGACATTTCTTCTGATACCAAATTATTGGAAGGATTAATAAACCATATTAAACCTACCATATATAGGATGAAAACAGGGATAGAACTTCAAAACTCTATCTACGAAGAAGTGGTTGTTAGTTATCCAAATTTATACAATATAACTTCAGAGATAATCGAGGAGTTAGAGGGGTTTGTGGGAGAAAAATTTAAACCTGATGAGATAGCTTTTTTAGTGATACATTTTAAGGCTGCTATAGACAGAAATAGGTACAGAAAAAAAGATATAAAAAATGTACTTTTGGTTTGTGGTTTAGGGTATGGTAGTTCAAAATTATTAGCTCAGCAGATTAAAGATATCTATAGTATAAATATAGTGGATATAATACCTTACCATATGGTAGAACGGTATAAAAAAAATAATGAAATAGATATGATTATTACTACCTTGGAGGAGAGTGTATTTAATTTAGAAGTACCTACAATTAGCGTAAAACCTATCTTAAGTAGGCAGGATATTCATAATTTAGATAAATATGCTCTTCCCAAATACAGAAAAAAAGTCCTTCTTTCAAGTCTGTTGAATTTAGTTAATTCTACAGCTAAAGTTCAAGATGAAAAAAGATTGATAGATGGATTGAAAGTAATTTTTGAAGATCGTTTGATAGATGACCTTTCTAAAGAAAAATTGGATATAACAGATCTTTTAAAAGTTAAGAATATTTCATTAAATCAAAGTGCAACTACATGGGAGGATGCTATAGAAAAGACAGGGAAATTACTCCTAAAAAATGGATATATAAAGGAATCTTATATAACTTCTATGATCGATGTTGTAAATGAATACGGTTCTTATATAATAATTACACCTGGTGTAGCCCTTCCTCATGCTAGATGTGATGGTAATGTAATTGATACAGGAATGAGTCTATTAACTCTTCGTGAACCGGTTATCTTTCCAGGAGGGAAAAAAGTAGATCTTTTAATCTCAATATCTTCAAAAGATAATAAAGAACATTTAGATTCCTTGGTGGATCTCATGAATTTATTGACTGAATACGACTTTAAAGAAAAAATAAAAAAAATGAATAAACCAAATGAAGTATTGAAATTTATATATAAATATAAGATGGAAAGATAAAAAATAAAAAAAGATATCCTCTTTTGTAGGATATCTTTTTTCTTTGGAATTATTTAGGGCAAAAAATGTAATTTTTTTTTGAAAGAATAAGTCTGTTTAATTTTTTCTATTAAAATATTACACTTTTATCAAGTAAAGAAACAATAGGGGGACAAATAGATGCTAAAACAGCTACTTAAAAATAATATACAGGTTGTAGAAAGTATAGATAACTGGGAAGAGGCAATAAGATATGCTTCTAAACCACTACTAGAAAAAAAAACCATTGAAGATAGATATGTAAGTTCTATGATAGACAATATTCATGAGTTAGGAGCGTATGTTGTATTGATGCCAAGGATAGCTATGCCACATTCTAGACCAGAAAATGGAGTCAACATAACTTCTATGTCACTATTAAAATTAAATAAGGGAGTATCATTTTCAAAAGATAAAGATGATATAAATCTAATTTTTATATTAGCAGCAGGGGATAATACATCTCATATGGATGCAATTATAGGGTTAACAGATTTATTAGAAGATGGAGAGAAGATAGAACAAATTATTGGTGCAGCAAATTCAGAAACAATTTATAATTTAATATAATAGGGGGAAAAAAATGAAAATATTGGTAATGTGTGGGAATGGATTAGGAAGCAGTTTCATGATGGAGATAAATGTAAAAAAAGTATTGAAAGAATTAGGGAAAGTAGCAGATGTAGATCATACAGATCTAGCTTCAGCAACTTCTAGAGAGGCAGATATCTATATCGCAACAGAGGATATAATGGCTAATTTTAATAAAGAAGGAGTAAAAAAAGTAGCATTAAAAAACATAATGGATCTGACTGAACTTAAAGAAAAATTGTCTCAACATCTGTAAAAATAGGGGATTTATAAAAAAATAGGGGGAAGAAATGATATTAGACGTGATTATGAAAGATGTATTAGGATCGCCGGCTATACTTATTGGGTTGTTTGCTTTTATAGGATTAGTGATTCAAAAAAAAGATATAAGTGATATTATATCAGGAACATTGAAAACTGTAATGGGATTTGTTATTTTAGGAGCAGGAGCAGGAGTCATAGTAAAATCGCTAGCTGTCTTTGGATCGATGTTTGATTTTGCATTTGGAATAAGTGGAGTAATACCAAATAATGAAGCTATCGTAGCAGTAGCGCAAAAAACATTAGGTAAAGAAACGGCACTTATAATGTTATTTGGAATGATAGTAAATATAATTATTGCTAGATATTCAAAATTTAAATATATATTTTTAACTGGGCATCATACATTATTTATGGCATGTTTAATCTCTGCTATATTATCTGTAAGTGGTATGACAGGAGTTTTATTAATAGTATTTGGTTCAATGGTACTAGGAACATTGATGGTATTATCGCCAGCAATGTTACAAAAATACACCAAGGAAATCACAGGGTCTGATGACTTAGCACTGGGACATTTTGGATCTTTTGGTTATTTTTTATCAGCTAAAATTGGTGAAGTTATTGGAAATAAAGAGCATTCCACAGAAACTATTAATGTACCTAAAAAATTAGGATTTTTAAGAGATACATCTGTATCGATCTCATTGACTATGACATTACTTTATTTTATAGTAGCTTTATTTGCAGGAAAAGAATTCATTGAGACTGAAATTTCTGGTGGATCAAACTACCTAGTATTCTCATTTTTACAAGCTATAGAATTTGCAGCAGGAGTATACGTTGTATTAGCAGGTGTTAGAATGTTAATTGCTGAGATAGTACCAGCATTTAAAGGAATAGCAGACAAAATAGTTCCAAATGCAAAACCAGCATTGGACTGTCCAGCAATCTTTCCATTTGCACCTAACGCAGTTATAATAGGTTTTTTATCAAGTTTTGTAGCAGGATTAATATCTATATTTATCTTACCAGCTATGAGTTTGGCAGTTATAGTACCAGGGCTTATTCCTCATTTTTTTACAGGAGCAGCAGCAGGAGTATATGGAAATGCAACAGGTGGTAGAAAGGGAGCTGTAGTAGGAGCCTTTGTTAATGGAATAGCAATCAGTTTTCTACCAGCACTTTTATTACCTTCATTATCAGCTATTGGATTTTCAGGATCTACATTTGGAGATGCAGATTTTGGAGTAGTAGGTTTAGTACTTAGTAATGCTGGGAGCACATCACTAACAATACTTTATGGAGTAATTATATTATTTACAGCTCTACCATTTATCTTATCTATAGGAAAGAAGAAAGTAGTAGCATAGGTATAAAACAAAAAAAAGAAGAAACTCTAGAGGTTGCACATCTCTATAGTTTCTTCTTTTTTTTATTATTTAGGAAATTATAAATTTCAAGATATGCAAAAAAAATAAATTGTTTAGTCAAATGATAAAGAATTTTCGGTAAAAAATTTATTTCAAAGGATAATATAAATAAAAAAGTATATGC
>NZ_JBATVM010000256.1:0-13943 GCF_049671765.1 Psychrilyobacter sp. | reverse complement strand
CTTATATCCGGCTTTTGTTAAAGCTCCTACTACAACTTGTAATTCAGTAGGATCAGTTAAGATTTCAAATGTATCATCTTCTACAACTAAGTCCTCTGCTCCCATCTCTAGTGCTTCCATCATAAATTCATCAGCATCTAACCCTTCAGAATTTAGTATGATTTGACCTTTTTTATTAAACATCCATGCTACTGCACCGTCAGACCCCATATTCCCACCATTTTTAGCGAAATTTGATCTTACAGATGATGCAGATCTATTTTTATTTTCAGTAACTACTTCTACGATAAATGCAGTTCCACCTGGACCATACCCTTCATATCTGATCTCTATGTAGTCTACACCAGCTAGTTCTCCAGTACCTTTTTTTATTGCTCTATCTATATTATCTTTTGGCATACTTTGTTTCTTTGCCTTCTCTAGTGCTAATCTTAGCCTAGGGTTAAAGTTTAAATCTTTTCCACCCTCTTTTGCTGCTATTGTTACCTCTTTTGCTAATTTTGTAAACAATTGAGCTCTTCTTTTGTCTTGAGCTCCTTTTCTATGTTTAATATTAGACCATTTACTATGCCCTGCCATGACCATTACCTCCGATTATTAGTTTCTTTTATATAACCTAATAATTTTATCATATTTGGAATAAGTTATCAAATTCCCTCTGTCATTTGTTGGTTAAAGATTATCTAATAAATTAGAATTACTCCCTAAAAGCTCTATAATTAATAATAAAATGGAGGGAATTTTATTAATTCTCCTCCATTTTATTATTTACTCACCTGTTTTATGTATCTATACATTGTAGCTTCAGAGGTTTTTAGTTCTTCTGCCACCTTGGCAACAGATCCCTTTATCAAAAATACCCCTTTTAAATTTAATTTTTTAGTTATTTCTATTTTTTCTAGGTGGTCCATCCTCTCTATAGAGGTCCTAGAATCTGTAATTACTTCGTTTATTATAGAATCCATAATATCTTCAATAGAACTTTCAAAATGCTCTTCTTCCCTATCTTCTACAATATTATTCCCACCATAGTTAATAAAATTTTCCATTTGTTTCTTGAGTTCTACAAAATTTGAGATATCAGTATTTATACCTAATAAACCTATTATATCTTCTTTTTCATTTCTGATGAAATATGTAGAAGTTTTAAGTTGTCTCCCATCCTTTGTTTTTCCATATAGGAGTAGGTATTTTTTATCACTATTTCTATTTTCTTTTATATGTTTAAAGGAAAGATCCGCTAATGGTCCTCCTACCTTTCTTCCAGAAATATGTCCATTTTTTATCGCTATTATAGAATTATTTATATTTCTTACATCATGAAGTACAACTTCGTAATTGGGCCCTAAAAAATCGGCTATAAAGTTAACCAGATGTATATAAGATTTTAATTTAGAATCTACCACAATTATTCCCCCCTTAAATATTATAATTTATTTTACCATAAAAGATTTTTTTGCCATAGAAATTAATTTATAGAAAAGATTTACCCGTGCAATAACAGTGCATATATGATATAATATATAGTATTTTAGAATGATTATTTTAGTGTAATGTAATAGAGGGAGAAAAATATGTTTTTACCAACTACCAGAGAAGAAATGGATAGATTAGGATGGGATTCTTTGGACATAATCCTAATTTCTGGTGACTCCTACGTAGATAGTTCATATAACGGAAGTGCCGTTATAGGGAAATTTCTATCGAAATATGGATTCAAGGTGGGAATAATTGCCCAACCAGATATAAATAATGATGAGGAAATCAAAAGGTTAGGAGCTCCAAACTTATATTGGGCAATCTCTGCTGGATGTGTTGACTCTATGGTGGCAAATTATACTGCCACTAGAAAAAGAAGGCAAAAAGATGACTTTACTCCAGGTGGATTAAACAATAGACGTCCTGATAGAGCCACTATTTCATATACAAACCTTATAAAGAAAAATTTTAAACAGACACCTAAACCTATTGTTATTGGTGGAATAGAAGCTAGTTTACGTAGAACTGTCCACTATGATTTTTGGACAAATAAATTACGTAAATCTATATTATTCAATTCAAAAGCCGATATTCTTTCCTATGGAATGGGAGAAAAATCCATGTTAGAACTGGCTAATGCCATTCAAAATGGAGATGATTATACCAATATTCGTGGAATTTGCTATATCGCAAAGGAACCTAAAGCAGGACATTTAGAGCTGCCTAGTTTCGATGAATGTAAAGCTGATAAACACAAATTTATAGAAGCTTTTGAAAAATTTTATGTAAATAATGATCATATTACAGCTGTAGGATTATCACAAAAACACGATACTAGATATCTAATCCAAAACCCTCCATCTATTATCCCTTCAACTGAAGAAATGGATGAAATCTATGGCCTAGAATATGAGAGAGCACTCCACCCATACTATAGAAAGATGGGAGAAGTAAAAGCTCTTGATACTATTAAACACTCCGTTACTACCCATAGAGGTTGTTATGGTGAATGTAATTTCTGTGCCATTGCTGTTCATCAGGGTAGAACTATTACTGAAAGAAGTATCGATTCTATTGTAAAAGAAGTAGAAGATATTTCTACAATGAAATCATTTAAGGGATATATCTCTGACCTAGGTGGTCCGACAGCTAATATGTATGGAATTGAGTGTCTGAAAAAACAAAAATTAGGAGCCTGTAAAGACATCAGGTGTATGTATCCTAAAACTTGCAAGACCTTGAATGTAAATCATAATAAACAATTGGAACTACTAGATAAAGTTAAAAAAGTAGAAGGGGTCAAAAAAGTATTTATAGCTTCTGGAATAAGATATGATCTTATTTTAGACGACAATAAATGTGGATCTTTATATTTAGAAAACTTAGTTAAAGACCATGTGTCAGGACAGTTAAAGATAGCTCCTGAGCATACTGAAGATGAAATACTAGGTCTTATGGGAAAACAAGGAAAAGATGTTCTAAAAAGATTTAAAGATGAATTTTATAAAATAAATGACCGATTGGGTAAAAAACAATTCTTAACTTATTATCTAATTGCTGCTCATCCAGGGTGCAATGAGAGACATATGAGAGATCTAAAGAATTTTGCTAGCCATGAATTAAAGGTTAATCCTGAACAGGTTCAAATCTTTACTCCTACCCCATCGACATATTCTACCCTTATGTATTATACTGAGATCGATCCATTTACAGGAAAATCTATGAAAGTTGAAAAAGATACCGCTAGAAAATATAAGCAAAAAGATATTTTAATCGATAAAGATGCCAGAAATGGATATATGGGAAATTCTTATAATAAAAATCACAAAAACTCTCAAGATGATACAGCCTGTAGTGATGGAAAAAATAATAAAACCAATAAACCTAAGAACAATAAGTTCAAGGGTACAAATAAATTTAAGAAGAAAAAATAAACCCTCTCCTTTCTATGTTTCTCCCTCATAGGGCGAAGCAAGACCGGTTATGTAAGTATCTATCTCCCTACCAGGGAGATAGTACCCGTCAGTGTGAGTGAGGGTCAGAGTTTAGGAGGAAATAAATTATGAAACCAATAGTTGCCATAGTTGGTAGACCAAATGTTGGAAAATCTACTCTATTTAATAAATTAGTAGGAGATAGAGTAGCTATCGTTGACAACCAGCCAGGTGTTACAAGAGACAGACTTTATAGAGAAACTGAATGGTGTGGAACGGAATTTGTATTAGTAGACACAGGTGGATTAGAGCCTAGAAGTAATGACTTTATGATGGTTAACATCAGAAAACAAGCTGAAGTTGCCATGAACGAAGCTGACGTTATTCTGTTTGTTGTAGATGGAAAAGCTGGTGTTACTGCTTTAGATGAAGAAGTAGCTTACCTACTTAGAAAGAAAAATAAACATGTAATCTTATGTGTAAATAAGATTGATAACTTCCAAGCTCAATTAGAAGATACATATGACTTCTGGGGATTAGGATTTGAAGATTTAGCTCCTGTATCAGCAGAGCATAAGGTAAACTTAGGAGATATGTTAGATACAGTTGTAGAACATATCAATAAATTAGATATGCCCGAAGAGGAAGAGGGAATCAAGATCGCCCTTATTGGTAGACCAAATGCTGGTAAATCATCTTTAACTAATAGATTATTAGGAGAAGAAAGAAGTATTGTCAGTAATATTGCTGGTACTACTCGTGATTCTATTGACTCATCATTTGTACATAATGATGAAAAATATGTGCTTATAGATACAGCTGGTATTAGAAGAAAATCAAAAATAGAAGAAGATTTAGAGTATTACTCTGTACTAAGAGCAATCAAAAGTATCAAGAGAGCCGATGTTTGCTTTATGTTAATAGACGGTAAAGATGGTCTTACTGAACAAGATAAAAGAATCGCAGGTATCGCACATGAAGAACAAAAACCTTTAGTTATTGTTGTAAACAAATGGGATATTGTAGAAAAAGAAACTAAAACTATGCATAAAATGAGAGAATATTTAAGAGTTGAACTTCCATTCTTAAGTTATGCTCCGATTGAATTTGTATCAGCTTTGACTGGTCAAAGAACATTAAAATTAATTGATCATGTAGACTTAATACATGCAGAATACCATAAGAGAATTAGTACTGGATTATTAAATACAGTATTAAAAGAAGCTATGGTCTTAAACGCTCCTCCTACTAGAAAAGGTAGAGTTATAAAAGTTAACTATTGTTCACAGGTTTCATCTGCACCTCCTAAATTTGTTATATTCTGTAACCATCCAGAATTATTACATTTCTCATATATTAGATATATCGAAAATAAATTTAGAGAAGCTTTTGGTTTCGAAGGGTGTCCACTTACTTTCGTAGTAAACAAAAAAGGTGACTAAAAAAAAGATTCGAAGCCTATGGCTTCGAATCTTTTTTACTATATGAGTAGATAATTCTACTTATTATTTTTTTAATATCTCTTTTACAGGAACATTTACTATTAGTGCTCCTCTATTTCTATTTTCAGTCTCTACATCAAATTGAATATTAATCTCACCCTGCTCTATTTTTATGTATTTTGAAATAACTTGAATAAGTTCATCTTTCATTTCATTTAAAACTGTATTAGAGATTAATCTTCTATCGTGGATTAAAACTAATTTTAATCTATCTTTAGCTACTGCACTAGATTTTTTTCTTCCAAATAATTTTGCAAACATATCTATCCCCCTACTTATCTAGAAAAGAAGTTTTTTACTTTACTAGCAAAACTTCTTTTTTCGTCTATATTTAAAAATGGGATATCTTCTCCTACTATCCTACCTGCGATATTCATATATGCCTTCCCAGAAGGAGCTAAAGCTTTTACAGTAACAGGCTCTCCTTTATTTGTAGAGATTACTATCTCCTCATCATCAGGGACTACTCCAATTATATCAAGACCCAATATATCCACAATATCATCCATATGAAGCATATTTCCTTCATTTACTAATTTCATCTTTACTCTATTTACAATAAGTTTAATCTCTCCCATTTCACTGGCTGCAAGTAATCCAATCACCCTATCAGCATCTCTTATAGAAGATATCTCTGGAGTTGTTATTATTATTGCTTCATCTGCTCCAACTATAGCATTTTTGAATCCTTGCTCTATCCCAGCTGGACAGTCAATCAACACATAATCAAATTTTTCTTTCAACTGCGCTACTAATTTTTTCATCATATCTGTTGAAACATCCATCTTATCATTTGTTTGAGAAGCTGGTAATAAGAATAATTTATCATATCTTTTATCTTTTATTAGCGCTTGCTTTAATCTACAAGTACCTTCCATAACATCCATAGAATTATAAACTATTCTATTTTCTAATCCCAATATTACGTCTAAATTTCTAAGACCTATATCAGCATCCATAAGTACTACACTACTACCTTTTTTAGCTAGACCAACTCCTAGATTGGCCGTGGTCGTAGTTTTCCCTACGCCACCTTTTCCAGATGTAACTACATATACTTTTCCCATATCTGAGTTCCTCCTAAGTTGCGACAATATTTTTCATTGATTTCCTTGTTAATTTATCTATTATTAATATATTATTTCTCAAATAAGCTATATTATTTTTATTTCTTATCATCTGTTTACTACGAAATAATATATTACTGCTATAATTTTTAAATAAAACTTCATCTATCTTCAATTGAAATGGATTCATATTAGATGCTACAATAAATGCTTCGTTATTACCTTTTATACCCGCATGAGCTACACCATTTAAAGTTCCTATAACTACTATATTTCCTTCGGCTTTGACAATTGATCCTGGGTTAATATCCCCTAATACCACTAAGTTTCCTGGATATTCTAAAATTTCTCCAGATCTAAGGGTTCCTACATGAAATTTTGTTACCCCTTCGTTTACTATATTAACTGCCTTTTCTATCTCTTTTGAAACTAATTCTTTTCCATCAGTTACAAACAAAATATTAATATCAACTTCCTCATCTACAATATTTAGTAGTTCTAATTCTTCCACTTCTTTCAATTCTCTACCTTTAAACTCAATAATAGCTTCATAACCCATCAATAATTGTTTAGACTGTTTGAGTTTTTCAACTAAATGCTCCTTTAGTTCCTGAAAGGAAATTGCAGGATTTAATATTATTATCAACTTACCGTTAGATCCCTTAAATATCACATTATTTCCCATATTCTCCTGCCTCTAGTAACTATTTATATGTCTTTGCTTTTCAGTCACAATTATTTTCCATTTTTTTTAATGTTTTTTCAATGTTTCTTACTTTTTTATTCATCTCATTTACTCTAAATTCCAAAGAATTTAGGATCCAAAATTGGAAATGACTAACTTTTTGTGCCTCATGGATCATCCAAGCTATCTTTAATACAACTAGTAATATTGCTGCTGCAATCTCAATTTCCAAAGAGATTTTTTTTAAAACTCCTCCGAAAATAACAAGTGCAAACAATATCCCGAAAAACGCTATATTTATCAAGTTATTATTTGAATTTGCCTTAGTTCCACCAATCTGTCCAACTATATTACTTATCCTATCTTTTTCTTTTTCAAAATCATTCAGTTCTTGTTTTAGTTGATCTTCACCTTTCATAATTCCCCCTGTTACCTACGGCAAAATTGATAATTAACAATATTGGTATTTATTCATGGCTATTTTTTTAGTTATTTTTTATAGAATCTGTAACCTTTAGTGCTTTGACAGTTTCCTTAACTTCATGAACTCTGATTATAGAAGCTCCATTATAAGCCGATATTACTGCTACTGCTAAATTCCCTTCTAATCTATCCAAGGGAGGGGTTCCTAATATCTCTCCAATAAAACCTTTTCGAGAAGCACCCATTAATATAGGATACTCTAGTTTTTTAAATTCACATAATTTTTTTATAATCTCTAGATTACCTTGAAAGGTCTTTCCAAACCCAATACCTGGGTCTAATATTATATTCTTTGGAGATATTCCTGCTTCAATAGCAATCTCCACACTTTCCCTCAAACTCTCTTTTATATCTTCTATCATATTATCATATATAGGCTTTTTTTGCATATTTTTAGGATTTCCTTGGATATGCATAATTATAATAGAAACCCCATATTTCGCTACTACCTTAGCCATATTGGGGTCCTCTTTTAATCCTTTTATATCGTTTATAATATGCGCTCCTACTTTGATACATTCTTCAGCAACACGGGATTTATAGGTGTCGATAGATATAGGTACATCCACCTCAGTGACCAGTCTTTTTATTACAGGAAGTATTCTTTCCAATTCTTCGTCTTCTTCTATATAAGTAGCCCCAGGTCTTGTCGATTCAGCTCCTACATCTATTATATCTGCTCCCTCTTCTACCATCTTCTTGGCTCTTTTTATTGCCTCTTCTACATCAGCATATGATCCACCATCTGAAAATGAATCAGGAGTAAGATTTAATATACCCATGGTATAGGTTTTATTTTTAAAATCAAATTTTTTATTATTAATTAACATCAATTTCACCTTTCCTTTAATGGTATTTTCTCAGTAGTCAGATTAGTTTTTCAACTTATAACTAATCATAAAGTATAAATTAATTAGATATCTTTATATAATACAAAAGATAGATTATTTAAAATCTATCTCTATTTTTTTTAATTAAATATCTGTTTTTTAAATTTTAAATATAT
This sequence comes from Psychrilyobacter sp., assembly GCF_049671765.1. Taxonomy (NCBI): domain Bacteria; kingdom Fusobacteriati; phylum Fusobacteriota; class Fusobacteriia; order Fusobacteriales; family Fusobacteriaceae; genus Psychrilyobacter; species Psychrilyobacter sp. The sequence continues at coordinate 5,787 of NZ_JBATVM010000256.1, read as the reverse complement.
TTATTAGAAAAATTTTAACTATATTCCCCAATCTCTAGGATATCTAAATTCTCTTTCCATAGTTCTATTGGAAATCTTAGCTATAAGAGGTAATTTTCTCTTATACTGATTAGTCTTTATCCTCCAAAGAATTGAATCTATAGTTTTTTCAGAATAACCTTTTTCCAAAATTTCTTCCTTTGTATATCTTTCATCCACCAACAAATTAATGATCTCATCAGCTAAAAAATATGAAAATCCCAATTCGTCCTCGTCGGATTGTCCTTCCCAAAGGTCAGCACTTGGTTTTTTTTCAATAACTTCTTTTGGAACACCCATATATTCAGATAGATCCCAAACTTGAGTTTTCAACAGATCACCTATTGGATTGATTGCCGAAGCTGAATCTCCCCATTGAGTACTATAACCTAGTAAGATCTCTGTTTTATTAGAAGTTCCTAAAACCAAGGATTTTTCCTTGGCTGAGTAGTCATACAGGATAGTCATCCTTTCACGAGCCATCTTATTCCCCTTTCTCAAGTCTGAAATATCAGGTTCTTTAGTAAAATATGCATCTAACATATCTGTAATCTCTATTTTTTTTACTCTCATCCCAGTAGCTTCTACTACTCTCTCTGCATCTTCTAAACTCTCACGACTAGAAGATTTATAAGGCATCATTATCCCTAATACATTTTCAGGTCCCAGTGCTTTTACTGCTAAGAAAGCTACTATAGCTGAATCTATTCCTCCAGATAATCCTAAAACTACCTTTTCAAATCCAGCACTTCTAACCTCTTCTCTGATAAAATTCACCAGTATTTTTTCTGTCAATTCCATATTTAATTTTATTTTTGATTTAATATCATTCATATAAAAATCTCCTATTCAGACATATCCTTATCTAACCCAAATTTACCTAATTTTTTTGATCTATAATCACGTAATAAGGTCAAGGCTGCTTGTTTTGTATTTATTCTGTCACCACTTAATATCATCCCCATTCTCAGAGCAATTCTATCTAAAATAATTTCAGGGATTTCTTGCATATCTTCATATGTTAATTTATATTTTTCTTGAAGAACTTTTGATTTTTTAAATCTAAGCATCTTTTTTATTAGTAAGCTAGCTACCTCTTCAATTGGTAAGATTTCATCTTTTATAGCTCCTGCTATTGCTAAATTATATCCGATTCTTTGATCTTCAAATTTAGGCCATAAAATTCCAGGAGTATCTAGTAATTCTAAACCTTCTTTTATTCTAACCCATTGCTTACCTCTAGTAAATCCTGGTTTATTTCCTACACCAGTTATTTTTTTACCAACAATTCTGTTGATTAGTCTAGATTTTCCAACATTTGGAATACCAGCAATCATAAGTCTTGTTTGGACCTTTCTCAAACCTTTTTTCTTCATTTTTTCTAGTTTTTCTTTGGCTACTTCATCTATTATTGCAAATAAAGCTTTCATGTTGTATCCAGTTTCAGCTGAGATTTCTAATACATGATCAGCTAAGTTATTCTCTTCAAAATAATTTTTCCAATACGCTAACTCATATTTTTCTACTAAGTCAGATTTGTTTAGGAGAACTATTCTTTTTTTACCCTTTGCAAATTTTGCTATCTCTGGATTTCTACTTGAAAGCGGAATTCTAGCATCTACGATATCTAAAACGATATCTATTATCTTCATATTATCAACTATCATTTCCTTGGTTTTTTTCATATGACCAGGATACCAGTTTATTTTTGTCATTGACATAATTTTATTTCCTTTCTAAATTTATTTTTTACTACTATACCTATCTTACTCCTCCTTCTTATGGTTTCTCTTACAAAAAAGAAACCAAAGCTAAATAGATTAGCAATAGTTTTCTCTGATTCGAGAGAAAACGATAACAAGGAAAGAGTAAAAATTCATTTAGTCTCTTGCGTATTTATTTACTTTTTCTCTTTTTTTAGTCGCTACTTCTTCCTTTATCAAAAGAACGATCTCTCCCTTTATAGGATTAGCTTCTAATCTTTCAATTAATTCCGAAGTTTTCCCTCTGATTATCTCTTCATACATCTTTGTAATCTCTCTAACTATAATTACATATCTGTCTCCAAAATATTCATTGACTTCCTTTAGGGTTTTTAATATTCTATGGGGAGATTCATATAATACAACTACTCTCTCCTCTTTAGCTAATTCTTTTAATAGAGTTTGTCTTCCTTTTTTCTTAGGTAAAAACCCTTCAAAAGCAATCCTTTTCATAGATATTCCAGCTACTGAAGCGGCAGCCGTAAGTGCACTTACACCTGCTATTGGAACTACTTTTATACCGGCATTAAGAGCTGCATCTACTGCTTCATATCCAGGATCCGAAATACATGGTGTCCCTGCATCTGTAACTAGTGCAATATCTTTGCCTTCTAAAAGTAAGTTTACTATATTCCCAACTTGATGTCCTTTGGTATGTTCATCATATCTATATACTATATTCTCTATTTCAAAATGATTTAATAATTTTCTAGTTACCCTAGTATCTTCAGCAAATATATAATCTGCTTCTTTTAGAATTCTTACCCCTCTATAAGTCATATCCTCTAGGTTACCTATTGGAGTTGCTACAATATATAACATATTTTTTTCTCCTTTTATCACACTTTTCCTATTTATGGTTTCTCGACTAACCAATACAAATTAATGTCAAAATGAAGCCAAAGCTAAAAAAATTAGCGATAGTTTTCTCTTAAATTAAGAGAAAACAACAACAAGGAAAGAGTTTATTTTTATCTTAATGTTTTACTTTCTTCTACAACTTTATTTATATCTACAGTGTTTTTAGTTTCTGCTAATGAAAATAATGAGATATATTCTATATTTCCCTTTCCGCCTGTTATAGGAGAAAAGTCTAATTGATGTAATTTCACTCCATATTCTGCTGCACTTTCAACTACCATATCTATGGCCATCTTATGCTTCTTAGGATTTTTTACTATCCCACCTTTTTCAATATTTTCACGTCCTACCTCAAATTGTGGTTTGATTAAAGCCATTAATTTAGTATCTTCATTCATAAATTTAATCAAATGAGGAATTACCTTAGTTATAGAGATAAAGGATACATCCATAACAATAAAATCTATTTCACTATTATCAATTTCTTCTAAAGTAAGATCTTTTATATGTGTTCCCTCAATAGACCTTACCTGCTCATGTTTACGAAGTTTCCAATCTAATTGATTAGTCCCTACATCCATTGAATAGGCAAAAGCTGCACCATTTTGCAGTGCACAATCTGTGAATCCACCTGTAGAAGCTCCTACATCTAATATTTTTTTTCCTGAAAAATCAAGATCCCATATTTTCATGGCTTTTTCTAACTTAAGTCCACCACGACTAACATATTTCAAAACTTCCCCTTTGATACGAATATCAGGAAATTCATCGGTCCATTTTATGGCAGTACCTGCTTTTTCTATCTTTTTATCATTTACTATTACAACTCCTGCCATAATAGCTCTTTTAGCTCTTTCTCTAGTTTCAAAAAAACCTTGTTGTACCAAAAGTACATCTAATCTCTCTTTCATCTACAACCCCTTTTACAGATTTCTATCAAATATTTGATTATCGTTAAAATGATTGAATAATTCACACTGTTTTACCAATGTTTCAAACCCAAATTTATCAACTTTCTTAATTAATTCCTTTGTTTCGGTAATTCTTTTTATAAAAAATTCATCTCCGATAATAATTTTTTTATTGGCATTATAATAGTTAAGTAGTTGCTTATTTGTTTTTAATTTCAGCTCTACCTTTGATCTTTTAAGCCTATCTTTTATAATACCGCTAGTACAATCTAGTTTATCTTTAATTTCATCCAAACTAAGACCTTTAGCCATTAATTCTACTATCTTATCTGCACCAATTGGATTTATTCTATGGTATTTTGCAGAATATTCATCAGCTTTATGAACCATGAGAGCTTCCTTGGTACTAGGAGTAACTCTTCCCCATCTACCATGGTGAGATAATACAATATGAACTATCTTTCTCTCGGTATTAGGATCTAATATTAATCCTGTTTCCTCTTCCATCTTTTTTAATATTCCTGTAGCTTCTTTTCTTATTCTATCTGGTTTTTTTAGCATTACCTGACTATGAGATAAGATCGAATCTCCTCCTACCCTTAAACTTGCTTTTGAAGTATCATGAATTATTATTCCTACAAGCATAGCAAATAGATCCAATTCTTCTCCAGCTCTTTTTAGACTACGATAAGATTTTTTTAGATCTCTTATGGCAATCTCTAAAACATCATAGGTATGAGTTGTTACAGAAACACCTAAATCTTCCATCTCTTTTAATTGATCTATTACTGGAAATCCTAATAATACACCTATATATTCTTTTGCTTTTCTATTAATATTTTGCATTTACACACCTTTCAATATCATTAACAAGAGGTCTCCCCCTAAGTCCAAATTCTTCTAAAAGTTGTCCCCTTTTACCATGAGGTATAAAATCACATTCTATTCCTAATCTACAAATTTTCTTATAGATATTCATAGAATTTGTTATTTCCAAGAGAAAACTTCCGAAGCCACTTTTTATCCGACCTTCTTCTAACGTTATTATATTTTCATATTTTTTAAAATTTTCTTCTATATATTTTTCATCTAAAGGTCTAATACTAGAAATTCCTACTATAGTAGGAGATATACCTCTAGTTTTCAACTCTTCTGTTATATTAACTACTTCTTTTACCATACTCCCCACAGCTAATATCAAGGTATCATTACCTTTTTCTATCTCTTTCCATTTCCCTAGTTCAAATGTTGGAGAGTTATAATCCCAAGCACTATCTCTAGGAATCCTGATACTTAGCGGTCCACCTTTATACGTTGATGAAAATTCTAAAACCTCTTCTAATTCTTTTTTAGTTGTAGGAGCTAATATATTTATATTTGGAATTGTCAACAAGTATGGTATATCAAATAACCCTTGATGAGTTTTCCCATCCTCTCCTACTATTCCAGCTCTATCTAGAATAAAGTTCACAGATAGATTTTGAATAGATATATCATGAATAAGTTGACCATAGGCACGCTGTAAAAAAGTCGAGTAAATAGCTACATAAGGTGTTTTCCCTTGGGTCGCTAGTCCCCCTGCAAAGGTTACTGTATGGCCTTCAGCTATTCCCATATCATAAGCTCTTTCCTTAAATTTAGAAAAATATTCAGATAGGCCAGTCCCTTTTACCATTCCACAACATAGAGCATAGATATCATTGTTATCTTCTGCCATTTCAGTTAATTTATCTCCAAATATTTGAGAATAAGATATTTCACCCTTAGGTGTTTCTCCTGTTTTTATATTAAAAGGAGATATCCCATGAAATTTTTCTGGATTTTCTTCTGCAGGAAGATAACCCATTCCCTTATGGGTTTTTACATGTAAAAATATAGGACCCTTTAAGTTTTTTGCTTTTTCCAGTGCTGGTAATAACTCCTCAAAGCTATGTCCATCTACCGGTCCCACATATTTAAATCCTAAAGATTCTGAGATACTAGCAGGAGCAACCATAGTTTTTATACCATGTTCTACCCTCCCGATCACATTAGCTATCTTATTGCCTAGTTTTCCACGTCTAACTATTACTTCAACTTCATTTTTTAATTCTAAATAAAATTTACTTCCCATTAAACGGCTAAAAAATTTTGAAAGTGCTCCTACATTGTTTCCAATAGACATCTCGTTATCATTTAAAACGACTATAAGGTTTTCACACTTCCCATCTATATTATTTAGTGCTTCCAAAGAG
>NZ_JBATVM010000255.1:0-2686 GCF_049671765.1 Psychrilyobacter sp. | reverse complement strand
TTTATGTTCTTACATCAAAAAGTACCGATGAAAGAATCGCATCAATAGATAATTTATTTAAAATCGGATATTCTAAGAACGAAGTAGAAAATAGAATTAAAAATGCTGAAAATGAGCCGACATATTTAATGGCTCCTGTAAGTATAGTAACTAGTTGGAAGTGCTATAATATGAATCCGCAGAAATTAGAACAACTTTTACATGTTTTCTTTGGAACTACTTGTTTAAATATAGATGTTATTGATAATACTGGAAAAAGGTGCACTCCAAGAGAATGGTTTATAGTACCATTAAAGGTTATAGAACAGGCTATAGAATTAATAATTAGTGGAGAAATTATTAAATATAGATATGATAAAGATCTAAAAATAATTACTACTCAGAAATAAAATTAATAGAAGGAGGAGAGAATAGATGTTGAATAAATTACCTTTACCTTATGATGTTGAAAGTAAAAAAATACTAAAGAAAGTAATTAATGCTAATAAAAGTTTAGCCGAATTGAAAGGTTTAATAGAAAGTTTACCAAATAAATTTTTATTATTAAACACTTTGAGTCTTCGTGAAGCTAAAGACAGTTCAGAAATAGAAAATATTGTTACAACAAATGATGAATTGTATAAAGCAAATATTAATATTGTTCCTGATAATAGTGCAACTAAAGAAGTAAAAAACTATAATGCTGCTTTAAAAAAAGGATATGAATTGGTTGTAGAAAAAGAAATGATCACAACTAATATTATAATAGAAATTCAAGGTATTTTGGAAGAAAATACTCAAGGAATTAGGAAAACTCCTGGAACAGTTATTCAAAATACTAAAACAGGAGATATAGTTCATAGACCACCGCAAAATTATAGTGAAATAAAAGATTATATGTCTAATTTAGAAAAATATATAAATCTAGACTTAGACGACTTTGATCCACTAGTAAAATTAGGAATAATACATTACCAATTTGAAAGTATTCATCCCTTTAGTGATGGGAATGGAAGAACAGGTAGGATCCTAAATATATTATATTTAATTTTAAATAAATTATTGGATATACCAGTGTTATATCTAAGTAGTTATATTATAAAAAATAAAAATAAATATTATGAACTATTGCAAAAATTAAATAATTCTACATCAACTGATTTAGAAGGTGTATGGGAAGAATGGACAGAATATATGTTAGATGGGATAGAAAATACATCTAGAGAATCTATTAAATTAATAAAGGCAATTTCAGAATTAATGATTGAATTTAAAGTTATAATAAAAAAAGAAGAAAATAAAATTTATAGTAAGGATTTTTTGGAATTATTATTTGAACATCCATATACTAAAATTGAATTTATTACAGAAAGATTAGGTATAACTAGGCAAACCGCTTCTAATTATCTTGATAAATTAATAAATTTAGGTTTATTAAAAAAAGAAAAAGTTGGGAAATATAATTTTTATATAAATATAAAATTATGGAAAATTCTTTCAGAGTAATATATGTAAAAAAAACTAACATGAAAAGATAACGTGTTAAAAAAAACTAAAAAAACTAACACGGGAGTATGATGTGTTAAAAAAAGTAGAAGAAAACTAACATGAGAAGATAACGTGTTAAAAAATTTAAAAGATAATATCTAGAGAAAGAGACATACTATTTATATTTTGTATGTCTCTTTTTAATTATTTAATTATTTTATTTGACAATTACAGAATTTCTGTATTATAGTATAAATATGAGAGGTGAATAAATGAAATCGAGAAATATAGAGTTGTATAATAAGATTCAAAATATTCTTTCCAGTAAAAAAATAACTAAAACTTCTATAGCTAAAGAAATTGGTATAAGTCTAACAGCTTTTAGCCTACAACTTAGGGCCTTACGAGAAGGACGTGGGATCTCAACTAACACCTTGATAACTTTAGAAGAAGTAACTGGGGAAATGTTTTTAAATTTATAGAAATAATGATTTAGGAGGTAGAATGTCTGAATTAAAAAATAATAATAAAGAAATAAGATGTGAAAATTGTAATCGAAAATTAGCTACCATAGAAAATAATTACTTTATGATAAAAGGTAAAACAAATTATTATTCCAATGGTATAGAATCAACCATTATATGTTCCAATTGTAATTCAGAAAATAAATTTAAAATAAAATAGATGATATTCGAGGTCTTGAACCCATTATCGATGATTTAGTATGTATTTTACTAGATTGTCTTTAATGGGTTCTTTTTTTTAGGGAAATAGTCAATCAACGGGAAACTATTTAAATATTGAGATGGTGGGAACTCAATTACCCGATAGGGAGGAAATATGAATTGGAAAAAGCAAAGGGAATTAAGACAAAATCAAATGAAAACCCTGGAAGATAAAAGAAAGGAGCTTGCCAAGAGTGGGTGGTTAGCTATGAATAAAATGGAAAAAGAGCAGTTAAGAAAACTCATAAATTTTAATTGGGACAAAATGCCTAGTTACGCTAAAGCTAAAATAACTAAAGATAGTTATATCCGATTTGAAACCCAGGAACATTGTGTAAAGTTTGCTGAGAAATTAAAGAAAAATTAGATTATATATTTTTAAAGATATTGCAATGAGGTGGACCTCCTAAAATAAATCACTATTGCAATATCTCTATGAATACATAAGTTAAGAAGGAGGGGATACGATAGGGCGAGACAGAGCTTCTATATGG
>NZ_JBATVM010000254.1:0-5570 GCF_049671765.1 Psychrilyobacter sp. | reverse complement strand
TAGCTAATGTAGCAGATGCCAAATCCTTAATCATCCATCCTGCCAGTACAACCCATGGACAGTTAAGTAATGAACAATTACAATCAGCAGGAATAAAGCCAAATATGATAAGAATTTCTGTAGGATTAGAAAATATAGATGATCTCATAGCAGATCTAGAAAATGCAATAACAAGATCTAAATAAACTGATTTTATATTTAATCAAATATATATAAAACGTTCCACATTTAAGTAGAAGGGAGAAATTATGAAGATAAAAGATATATTAAAAAATAAAGATACTGTGATCTCGTTTGAGATCTTCCCTCCAAACAATAAGTTCCCCATAGAAAAAATATATAAAACTATCGATGAACTAGCAAAACTAAAGCCAGATTATATAAGTGTCACATATGGAGCAGGAGGAAGTAGTCAAGATAGAACCGTTGAGATAACAAAAAGAATAAAAAATATAAATAAGATAGAAACTATGGCTCATCTAACCTGTATAGGGGCTACAAAAGAATCTATAAACGCTACTCTGAAACAATTAAAAAATAATGGCATAAAAAACATCCTAGCGCTGAGAGGAGATATCCCAAGAGATCAAGTCCATGGTTCACACTTTAGCTATGCTAGCGATCTAGTAAGACACATTAAAAAAAATGACGATTTTTCTGTGGCAGGAGCTTTTTATCCTGAAGTACACTTTGAAAATAATGACCTGTTAGATCTTTTTCATCTAAAAACAAAGGTCGAATCTGGAACGGATTTTTTAGTCTCACAATTATTCTTTGACAATGACGATTTTTATGCATTTAGAGAAAAAACTAAAAAATTAAATTTTAATGTTCCATTAGTTGCAGGAATATTACCTGTTACAAATTATAAACAAATTCAAAAAGTAAAGGAACTATGTAATGCAAAAATCCCAAGAAAATTTCAGGCCATATTAGATAAATTCAAGGATAACCCAAAAGCACTAGAAGAAGCTGGAATAACCTATGCCACAGAGCAGATAATAGATTTAATAGCTTCTGGAGTAGATGGAATTCATATATATACCATGAATAAAGTTGATGTAACCAAAAGAATTTTAGAAAATATAAAATATATTCGAAAAGGAATTGAGGAGGTAGAGTAAAATATCTATTCTATGCAATTATAATTTAAAAGGTATAGAAGATTCTAGAGACAGCGGAATCCTCTTTGAAAATAAAAATAATGCAAAAATAAAAATAGGAATTATAAATTTAATGCCATTTAAAGAAGAGACAGAATCTCAATTTTTTAATCTTTTAGGTAGATATGATCTAACTGTAGAGGTAGAATTCTTATATCCAGATAATCATATTTCAAAACATACCTCCACGGAATATCTAGAAAAAAACTATATTCCTCTCAGTAAATTAGAGGAAAGAAATTATCAAGGACTAATTATAACAGGAGCTCCTATAGAAAATTTAGAATTTGAAGAAATAAAATATTGGAATGAATTAAAACCTGTATTTAATTTGAAAATTCCTAGTGTTTATATTTGTTGGGCCAGTCAAGGAGCTCTATATCACCACTATAAAATTTTGAAACATCCACTAAAAGAAAAGATATTTGGGGTTTTTAATCATAGTGTTAATAAAAATAAACTGATCCCATTAGATGAATTTCATGCTCCTCATTCTAGACATACATACAATCAAAAAGAAGATATTTTAGAAGCAGGGCTTATGATAATCGCAGAAAATAAAAAAGCTGGAGTATATATGGCAGCCACAAAAGACCTACAAAAGATCTATATCTCAGGACATGGTGAATATCAAATGGATACTCTAGACAAAGAATATCGAAGAGATCTAAAAAATATCCCTGAAAATTACTATAAAGATAATGATCCAAATAAAGAAAGTTTTTTTACTTGGGATAAACACAGAGATATTTTCTATAAAAATTGGTTAAATATGATACTTGAACAAGTATTATAATACATACATAATATAAACGGAGGCAAATAAAAATGGGAGTTATTATTCAGAAATTTGGAGGAACCTCTGTAAAAAATACAGAACGGATATTAGAAGTTGCTAAAAAAATTGTCGAAAGTAAAAAAATGGGAAATAGCATAGTAGCTGTCTTATCTGCTCAAGGAGGATATACAGATATTCTCTTGGAAAAAGCGCATAAGATATCTAAAACTCCTAAAAAAAGGGAATTAGACGTACTCTTGTCAACTGGTGAACAGATATCAATAGCTCTTTTGGCCATGGCAATAGAGGAGTTAGGAGAAAGTGCCGTTTCATTTACTGCAACACAATTAGGGATAAAAACCTGTAGTAATCACAACTGTGCTCAAATATTAGATATAGATAGTAAAAAAATAAAACAAGCACTAGAAGAAGGAAATGTAGTTGTGGTCGCAGGGTTTCAAGGAGTAGATCTACATGGTAATATAACCACTCTAGGACGAGGTGGTTCTGATACTACTGCTGTGGCGTTAGGAGTAACTTTAGGTGCTAAAGAGGTAGAAATTTATACAGATGTTGATGGAATCTATTCAGCAGATCCAAGGGTAGTTAAAAATGCTAAAAAAATTAATAGAATTGCCTATAGCGAGATGATAGAAATGGCTGGAAACGGTGCTAAAGTCCTACATAGTAGAAGTGTGGAGTTAGCCTGTAAATACAATATAAAAATACATCTACGTTCTTCATATTCATGGACAAAAGGAAGTATTATCAAGGGAGAAGATAAAATGGAAAAAGAAGTAATCAGAGGAATTACCCACAGTAAAAATTTATCTAAAATAACTTTAAGAGATACCCCACATAGATTGGCAGATGTTATTAGCACACTATCTAATGAAGGGTATAATATAGATATTATTACCCATGATTTTGACCCTGAAAGGGGTGCTACGATCTCTTGTATTTTAAAACAAGAGATACTAGAGAAAGCTTTTGAAATTTTAAGAGAAAAATATCCTAAGAATAGAAAAAATTTGGTTCATATCCCAAATTTAGGAAAAGTTTCTGTCATAGGAATAGGAGTAAAATCAAAGGGAGTCGCAGCACAAGTTTTTAAAGTATTATCTGAAAATAACATTTCTATTGAGATGGTCTCTTCATCAGACATAAATATTTCTTGTATTATCCATCAAAAAGATCTAGAAAAAGCGGTATCTCTTCTTCATGAAAGATTAATTGAGGAGGCCAAATAAATATGAATATAAATACAAATATAAAAAACATTTTAAAAGAAAAAATAATGGTTTTAGATGGGGCTATGGGAACATCTATACAAAACTATGATTTAACCGAAGAAGATTTTAGAGGAGAGAGATTTAGTGATTTCTCCTTTAAATTAAAGGGAGCTAACGAGATACTGAATCTAACTAGACCTGATATTATAAAAGATATCTACAACAGCTATATAAACGCTGGAGTAGATATTATAGAAACTAATACCTTTAATGGAAATACCATATCTATGGCTGATTATAACTTAGGAGAATTGGCATACGAAGTTTCTTTAGAAGGAACTAAATTAGCTAAACTTACAGTTTTAGATTATTTTAAAAAAACTGGTAAAAAAGTATGGGTAGCAGGTTCCGTAGGCCCTTCTAATAAAAGTATAAGTATCGATTCATCAGAAATAAATTTTGACACATTAAAGGAAGCCTATAAAACCCAGATAAGAGGTATCCTTCATGGGGGAGGAGATCTCCTACTTATTGAAACTATATTTGACGGTTTAAATGCAAAAGCCGCAGTTATCGGTGCAGAAGAAATTTTTGAGGAAGAGGGGAAAACACTTCCAATTATGATCTCAGCCACAGTGGATAAATTTGGTAGACTTTTGTCTGGACAAACTATGGAATCATTGGTTATTTCCTTAGATAGAGACTCTATCCTATCCTTTGGTTTAAATTGTTCTTTTGGAGCTACAGAGCTTATACCTCTGATCCATAAACTAGGAAAATTTACCCATAAACCAATATCTATATATCCAAATGCGGGATTACCTAATGAAATAGGTGAATACACTGAGACTCCAGAAGAAATGATAGAAATTTTAAACGATCTATTAAACCATTCAGGAATAAATATTATAGGGGGATGCTGTCGTACAACTCCTAAACATATAAAACTTATAGCAGAAGCAGTAAAAAATCTACCCCCTAGAATTTTAAGAAAAAAATCTTTAGAATTTAATATCTCTGGAAATGAAGTTTTAGATCATGATGGATTTTTGATTGTAGGAGAGAGAAATAATGTAGCTGGGTCTAAAAAGTTTGCAAGATTGATAAAAGAAAAAAAATATGATGAAGCTTTAGAAATTTCTAGAATTCAAGTAAATACAGGAGCTCATATCTTGGATCTCAATCTAGACGATGGATTGATAGATTCCAAAATAGAGATGAAAAAATATATAAAGTTACTTCTATCATCTACTGACACTGCTAATATTCCTATTATGATAGATTCTTCTGATTTTGATATAATAGAGGAAGGATTAAAAAATCTACCCTCTAAAGGAATTGTCAACTCACTCAGTCTAAAAGATGGCCAAGAGGAGTTTATTAGAAAAGCCAAAATAGTTAAAAAATATGGTGCAGCTTTAGTAGTTATGGCCTTTGATGAGACAGGGCAGGCAGATACATTCAATAAAAAAATCAAGGTTTCTAAAAGATCCTATGATCTTCTCTTAAACATAGGTTTTTCACCTTCTGATATTATCTTTGATACAAATATTTTAACAATTGGAACAGGAGAAAAAACAGATAGAGATTATGCCAAAGACTATATAAATTCCATAAAATGGATAAAAGAAAATTTACCCCATGCCAAAACAAGTGGTGGATTAAGCAATGTTTCATTTGCTTTTAGGGGAAATAATCCATTAAGACATGCTATCCATCAAGTATTTTTGAAATTAGCCAAGGAAAGCGGTCTAGATATGGTGATAATGAATCCAGCAGAAAAAATTGTTAAAATAAAAAGTTCTCTAGAAGATAAAATTTATAAACTAATCATGAATACAGAAGATGTCTTAGATTCATTATTAGATGAACAGATAGAGAAAATTATTTCTCCTAAAACAGCAGAAAAAGAATCCGATCCAAGAGTCCAGATTATAGAGAATCTGATTAATGGAAATAAATTAAATTTAACAACTCTTATAGATCAATTATTAAATGAGTACTCTCCGATCTCAATAATACAAGATATATTGATGGAAGGTATGGAAAAAGTAGGAGAATATTTTAATAGCGGAAAGTTATTCCTACCTCAAATAGTTAAAAGTGCCGTTATCATGAAAGAGGCTGTAACTTATTTAACTCCTTTGATTAAAAATGAAAAAATAGATATGGGTCACAAAAAAACCATCGTTATGGCAACTGTAGACGGTGACGTTCATGATATTGGAAAAAATATAGTAAAAACAGTTTTAGAATGTAATGGGTATAAAATCATCGACCTAGGAGTCATGGTTTCTATGGATAAAATCATAACTACACTAAAAAATGAGAAGGTAGATGGCGTTGCCTTAAGTGGCCTTATCACCCCGTCTCTACACGAGATGACAAGAGTAGCTA
>NZ_JBATVM010000253.1:0-3115 GCF_049671765.1 Psychrilyobacter sp. | reverse complement strand
CGTGGATACCGTTCAAGTATAAAAGATGAAAGTTCATTGATAGAATCATTAATTTTAGGAATTCCAATTCCTCCAATTTTTTTATCTAATGATAGATATGAAGGAATAAAAGTTCTTAATGTTGTAGATGGGCAACATCGATTAAGAGCTTTCCATAGATTTTGTAAGAACAAATATAAATTAGTAGATATGAAGTTTTTAACAGATTTAGAGAATCAAAAATATGATGAGGTTCCTTTTACGACTAAAGAAATTATTTTAGGTTCAAAATTGTCTTCAATAGTTTTTGAAGATTTTCCCGGATTAGATTATGAATTAGAAATTTTCAGTAGATATAATAAAGGAACTAAACCGTTATCAAATCAAGACATAAGACATGCTGTTTATAATTCTAAACTTAATCATTATGTAAATAATTTTGTGAAAATGTTAATGGAAACTCATGAGAAAGAAGATTTAAAAGAAGCTTATAATGTTACTAAGGATAGATTTCAAAAAAAAAGAGTTCAAGAAAGTATTTTTGTGATTTTGAGTATATTGGAAAAAGGAATTAATTTAAAAAATTCTAATGCTCCGATTTATGCAGAAAATTATATGAAAGAAAAAAGTGAACTAGAAAATGAAAGCCCTGAGAAAGCAGAAGAAAATTTTTTGTTTGTAAAAAATAGATTTGAAGAGTTTAACAAAGTAATTGAAAAAATTTGTGAGTTTACTAAATACCCATTTTCGAAAGAAATATATGGCGTTTCAAGTAGAAATTATAAATTTCAAATGTCAACAGCTATGATTATATCGGGAATATTTAATAAAATGTTTGAGAAAAAATCTATGAAGGAAAATTTTAAAGATGAAAATTTAAAAAAAATCTTAAAGAAAATCTCTGATCTTTTAAAAGATTCTTATCTTGAAGATCCAGAATATACAGCCTCGTCAACTAATTCAATAAAAATAAAAGAATTGATTGAAAAATTTAATATTTAAAAGAAAATATGAATAAAATGAAATGTTTTTAATAAAAAGGAGACAGAGAATGAGTGAAAAAAACATAATAGACAAAACTAAAATCCCTATTACAAAAAAATCTTTATTAGAAGATTTGGAGGGTTTAGGAATAGAAAAAGGTGACACATTATTAGTTCACTCTTCTCTCTCTAGTTTAGGATGGGTATGTGGAGGAGCACAAAGTGTAATAATGGTTCTGATAGAGGCTGTAGGAGAAGAGGGGACTATTGTAATGCCAACTCACAGTGGAGATTGGAGTGATCCTGTTGAATGGGGAAATCCATCTGTTCCTGAAGAGTGGCATCAAATAATTTATGATAATATGCCAGCTTATGATCCTGACATCACTCCTACAAGAGGGATGGGAGGAATACCTGAATTATTTAGAACTTTCCCTAATGTTATACGATCAAGTCATCCCCAAGTATCATTTTGTGCTAGTGGAAAATTTAAGGAGAAAATAATAGCAAATCATCAATTGACTCCTCAATTTGGAATGGAGTCACCATTAGGAGTCTTGTATAATCTAGACAAAGCTAAAGTTTTATTATTAGGAGTAGGATATGATTCTTGCACTAGTTTTCATTTAGGAGAGACTCTCGTTGGAGATAAAGTACCTATGAAAAGAAATGGAACAGCAATGATGGTAAAAAATAAAAGATCTTGGGAATGGTTTGATGATTATGAATATGATGCAGATGATTTTCCAAAACTCGGGAAAGAATTTGAAGATAAGCATCAAGTAATAAATAAAATTATAGGAAATGCAGAGTGTAAATTATTTTCTTTAAAAGAAGCCGTCGATTTTTCAAAAGAGTGGTTGCTGGAAAATAGATAAGAACTTAAAAAATATTATAGCATCAATTAATGTTGAAAAAAAGGAGACAAAAACATGAAAATACTATGGTACGATACAGAAACAACTGGATTAACAGAAAACAGTGCGATGTTTCAAATATCTGGAGTAATAGAGATAGACGGTGAAGAAAAGGAGGAGTTTGATATCTTTTGTAAACCCCATGAGGGAGCAGATATATCGGAACAAGCCCTTGAAGTGACAGGGATGAGTCGTGAAGAATTAGAAAGTTTTCAATCTCCTAAAAAAGCTTATGAAGAATTAGTAGAGATTTTTTCAAAATATATAGATAAATTCAATAAAGATGATAAATTTATCATTGCAGGGCAAAACGTAAAATTTGATATAGATGTATTAAATAGATTTTTTAGGAGAAATAATGATAATTATTTAGGAAGTTTTCTCAACTATAAACAGGTATTTGATACTCTAAGTATATATATGGCCTTGGAAATAGCAGATGTAGTACCAAAATTAGAAAATCATAAGTTGGAAACTATATGTAAAATTATGGGAGTAAAACTAAGTAATGCCCATAATAGTCTGGCTGACGTAAAAGCTACTAAAGAAGTAGGAGACAAGTTACTTGAAGGGCTTAGAAGGATAAAAAAACAAAAGATAAAACTTTAAAAATAGGAATTTAATATAAAAATCTATCCCTTAAAAAGGGATAGATTTTTATAATTTTGTAATTTTATTTATGATATCAGAATCTATATCAATATCAAATTTTCTAGCAAAAAGTTTGTTAGAACCTTTTAATTTTGAATAATCATCCATAGTTAAAACTTTAGGATTAGGATTTCCCTCTGACCAATCGATATATACTATATTTTCACCTACAACGTTATCTTTAAATGGTGAATTCATAAGTAGTGTTTGGATAAAGTGTTCATCGGAGCAGGTAGTGGATTTAAATCCTTCTATCAATTTATCATCTATATTATTTAAAATATATTCTACAGCATCATTTGTTATGGTAAACCAAGAAGACCCCATATAGATATTTATATTATTAAAAAAAGGTTTTTTAATATTTAATAAATTTTGTAATTTTATAGATGTACTATTTATTTTGTTTAGTGGAAAGTTACGAATAGATTTACTCTCACTCCATGGGCTGTATCTTAGGATTCTCCAGTTATAGTTTTTATAGTCAGATGCTATATGGAGAAATTCACGGTGGATATCTTCCGATAAAAAACTTATAATCTCTGAATGAGATTTGATAGGTAGATCCTGTCCGCTTAGGAGGGT
>NZ_JBATVM010000252.1:0-2571 GCF_049671765.1 Psychrilyobacter sp. | reverse complement strand
ATTATATATATATCCATCTATTTAAGGCAGTATCACCAAGGCATTTTTGATGCATAATTTTTAAAAGCAAAAAATGTCGCCGCGACACTTTTTGCTTTTTTACTTTTTTTATTCCTTCCTATTGACAAAGCTTTAACTCTCCTTTATACTGTTTAGATATAAACGGTTAGGAGGAAAACTATGCTTTCAAAGTATCTCAGTATTACATATAGACAGTACCAATATTATATGAGAGAGGAATTAAAAAAATATAGAATTGGTAATAGTGACTACCCAATTTTACTTTGTCTTAATAAATATCACGGTGTGTGCCAAAATGAAGTCTCAAGACTCACAAAATTAAATAAAAGCTTGATTTCTAAAGGAGTAAAAAAATTAATTGAATATGAATATCTATATCAAGAAGATGATCTCCACCACAAGCAAAAACAGCGATTATTTCTAACAAAAAATGGCAAAAAGATAATCCCTGATCTAGAAAATATTGTCAGCAATTGGGAAAAAGTCATTTTAAAAGATCTATCAGTAGTAGAAGTTGAAACTTTATATAAGATCATGAAAAAAATAGATGAAAATTCAATGACTATCAAATAACGAGAAACCTTAGGAGAGTATATGAAAAATATTAAATTAGAGACAGAAAAAATATCAAAACTTTTATGGGAATATTCTATCCCTGCTATAACTGGGACTTTAGTTTGTATCTTATATAATATTGTAGATAGAATATTCATAAGTTTTGGTGTTGGAAGATTAGCTATTGCTGGAATAAGTATAGTTTTACCCCTTTTCACCTTTATACTAGCAACAGGATTATTTATAGGTGTTGGAGGAGGAGCCCTTATTTCCATAAACTTAGGTAAACAAAACAAAGCAAGAGCAGAGCAAATATTAGGAAATTCATTAACTTTATTTATTGTCATGGGTATTTTAATTTCCACTTTTGGTATTTTATTCCTAGATGATGTTCTTATATTGTTCGGTGCTACAGCAAATAATATAAGTTTTGCCAAAGACTATATGTCTATTATCTTTTTTGCCACTACCTTCCAACTATTATTTATTGGTATGAATAACATCATGAGAGGAGAGGGAAATCCCAAAGCTGCCATGAAAATGAGTATCATAGGATGTGGATTAAACATTTTACTCGATCCACTATTTATATTCACTCTAAATATGGGAATAAAAGGTGCTGCCATTGCTACAGTTATTTCAAATGTACTTGTGGCAATACTCCAAATCAGACACTTTATAAAAGGTGACAGTAATATAAAATTAAAATTAAAAAATATGAAATTAAAAAAAGAAATCCTTATAGGAATAGCTGGGATTGGAATAGCACCATTCATCATGCAGATGTCCAATTCTATCGTAGTAATCTTCATCAATAAAAATTTGAATATCTATGGAGGAGATATTGCCATTGCTGCTTACGGAATAATTAATAGTATCAGTGTCCTTATGTATATGCCTATTGTAGGAATATATCAGGGAAGTCAGCCTATTTTAGGTTATAATCACGGTGCTAAAAACTTTAAAAGGGTAAGAGAAACATACAAACTATCTCTTTTGGTGGCTATTAGTATTTCAGCCATAGGATTTTTCGTAGCTATATTTTTCCCTCATCTATTAATTTCACCATTTATCAATAATGATGAAACTCTATTTGAATTAACAACAAATGCAACTAAAATATTTTTTAGTATGACCCTCTTTATGGGTTTTCATATGATTGGAAGCAGTTATTTTCAAACAGTTGGAAAAGCTAAAATAACAACAGCTATAAATATCATTCGTCAGTTCGTACTCATGTTTCCGCTTCTATATTTTTTACCTAAATATTACGGTGTTAACGGAGTTTGGTTAGCTATTCCGATTACAGATCTAACATTAGCTATAATCACATCATATTTTGTGATCAAGGAATTCAAATCTTTAAAAACTAAATCAACTTTAGAAGAACAAGTTATAGAAATATAAAATTATTAACAAAAAAAGCAAAAAGTGTCGCGGCGACACTTTTTGCTTTTTTAATATATTATAGCTTATCCTTCTAAAATCTCTGCTGTAGCTTCATAATATGGTCCCTCTTCATCTTCACCATATTCTACAAAGAAAGTCACTTGTAAATCTCCTAAATAGAATCCTACTCCATTCCCTTCTTTTTCTACAAAGTAATCTATTTTCTTCAATTTCGATGTTAAGATTAATTCGGCAATATCATCTCTCATTTCCACTAACTCTTTCATATCTTCTTCTAATTCAAAACCTAAGTCACTTATCTTTTCACTTATTGCTATAACTCTTCTATCCAGTTTTTCTTTCATCTCTTGATCTAATATAATGCTCAATACACTCACTTCCTTTAATTTTTTTATTTCTTATTATACCATAAAAAATAAAACAAACTCATAATTCTTTCTTTTCTAATCAGTTTATTATTCTTACCTGATTCTCTCCAATAAATCTTGATTTTAATTTCAAATCAAAAGTGCCGCCGCGACACTTTTGATCTTTTGGTGTTATACTCTTTTAGTAGACACTTTCCATTCGTAAATATATAATATA
>NZ_JBATVM010000251.1:0-1614 GCF_049671765.1 Psychrilyobacter sp. | reverse complement strand
ACCCTAACGTTATAAAATGTGGAGCAAGTCTAAAATAAACATAGTTATTTTCCTTAGTCATACCAGAAGCATTTGAAATCCCAGTAGCAAAACGATCTTTAAAAGCTAAAAAGATATTTATTAATAACAATTCTTTGTCTTCTTTAAATTCAAGATTACCTTCTTCAACCGTAATTTTTTTTGTTTCTAACAATTTTTTAATTTCTTTATATGAATATCCTGATTTTAATATTCTTTTATCTTTATCTTTCATTTTAGACTTTTCTACTTGTAATTCTAACTTTGTAATTTTTTCTAAAAGTTTTAAATTTTTTTCTTCTAATTTCTGGGTATTTTTTATTTTGTCACCTCTAATCCAACCGATTCTAGGACTCGTATAAAATTCTTTATAAAGTGCTCCCATTACTGTTGATTTTAACTCGTCTTCTGTTTTCCAAAATTCACACATCTTGTCTGCTGTTACTTTTTTTCTAAAAGCATTTAATTTTTTTATAAGTTCAGGATCAGTTTCTCTTTCTGATGGTTTGGTCGAAACATCTTCCGATCTTACAAAACTTAATATAGGTATTCCTAGTGATTTAGCATAATCATATTCCATTTCTGTGTATCCAATACCATCTTCATTCAGGCTTCCATATCTATGTCCCAAAATTAAAACATAGTAGTCTGTATTATCTATTATTTTAGTTATTATTTCCCATTGAGATTTATTACTTGCACTAAACAATTCCATCCCTATTGGAAGGTTATATGATTTTAATATTTCATCTGACACTTTTTGTCTTGCTTCAATAAGATCTTTATATGTTGAACTTATAAAAACTTGATATTTTTTATCCAATTTGATTCCCCCTACCTTTTCTTTTAATTCAAATATTTGCTTTTCCTACCCCTTATTCAAAACCCAAATTACTTTGTTACAAAAATCTTATTTACTTAAAAACATCATAAGAAGAATTGCTATACCCATCCCAATATGAATTTTTTTATTGAAAATTTCATATTTTATTCCTAAAAATATTCCTAATGGCCAGAATGCTATATAACTAAAAATTACAAACCATTTAGTTTTAAAAAATTTTATTTTTTCAGGACTAATATTTTTATTTTTATTTTTATTTTCTGTTATCATTTTTTTATAGTCATTAAGAAAATTCATATTTTTTAATTTAGTTGAGCTATTTTTTATAGTGTTAAAACCAACGATTCTACCAATAAAAATTTCTCCATTTGGAATTTTTATTTCTAGTTCATCTCCTGTATAAATACCTAAGCTAGATTCATATTTAAATTCCTTTATAGTAGATCCCCATTTAATAATTTTTTTATGTTCTTCATCATCCCATTGTAAGTTTTTCAACCGAACTAAACAAATTGGTGTAAGCAAACTTAAAACTTCTTGAGAATATTTTGGTGGTTCTTGTTTTAATTCTTTTACTTCTAATATTGGTTCATAATTAGACATAGAATCTTTATTTTCTGTTAAATTGTAATTTTTTTCGACTTTTTTAACTATTCCAGTAGAAATTTGATCACCTTTAATTCTAACATCAACTTTATCATGATCTTTTATATTTAAAGAATATTTATTTAAAAAAGTGTAGACTCCAGTTT
>NZ_JBATVM010000250.1:0-4945 GCF_049671765.1 Psychrilyobacter sp. | reverse complement strand
AATTATATAGATTGGAGGTGAAATTTATGCTTATAAAAAATAAATCTGATCCAATTATTCATATTAGGAGTGTACTGGAAAGAAAGGATTTCAATTCAACAGAGAAGGTATTTATGATTGTACTTTTGGCAAAATCTAATACTTTATTGGAATTTTCTCCGACAGAATATTCTAAATATTTAGGTGTTTCTAGAGCTACAATATATAGCTGTATTAATAAACTGTCAAATTTAAAAATTTTAAAAAAACACGAAAAAGGATATAAATATATTGTAGATTGTAAATTACTGTAATTTACCCTTTATTTAAACCCTAAAAACGTCTAGTGAGGTGACACTTTGTCTTCTCATTAGACGTTTTTTCTTATCAGCTGACGTTTTTTAAAATCCCCTCTTAACCCCAATAGTACCAATGGAATTAGAGCTTTATTATTTGCTGAATTTGGATAGTGAAGGTATAATCACAAGGGGAAGCTTTTAGGAGAGCTTAGGAGGAGAGTTAGGAGGTATTTTTGAAAGTAAGGAGTGAAAAAATAATTGAAAATGTACCGTTGAAAGTTGAAAGTGTATAGTTAAAATCAAGAAGAAAAGGTAGTCACGAATGACACTAATGAACACGAAGAAGAGAACAGATAAAAGAAAAAAATGGACACGGAGATACACGAAGGAAAAAAGAGATTCCCAGAGAAAACCTCAGTGAATCTCTAAACTAGATCTCAAAAACTTCTATGCTATAGCAGTAATATGTTTTACATTGGTGTAATTCGTGACAAAAAAATTCTAAAGAGCCTTTCTTTATCTTATTTCTTTGTGATGAAGGTTTAGGTTTTAGATCTGTGGAATCTGTGTCAAAAAAAGAAAATCTTAAAGTCTTCTCCTCTTTTTTTATGGTATAATATTAATACTTAAATTATAAAAAATATAAATAAAAAGGCAGTGTGATTTTATGACCATTCAAGAAAAAATAATTGATTATTTTATGGATAAAAACCCTAAGTTATTATATTTGTTTGGTTCTTATGCAAAAAATATAAATAGAGATGAGAGTGATATAGATATAGCTGTTTTATTAGAAACTTCAATGGAATCTAAAGAAAAATATAAATATAAGATGGAACTAGTAGATCTATTAGAAAAAGAAATAGATTTGATAGATCTATTCGATGCAAATATTATTTTAAAGCATCAAATTGTAACTACAGGAAAGAATTTATTTTGTAGAAGTAATTTGGAAAGAGATGAATTTAAATATGGGGTTATATCTTGTTATTATCAATATAGAGAAGACATAGATATAGTAAAAAAAAGTATTAAAAAGAGGGGATATGTATGGAAGAAGTAATCTTAGTAAAAATAGAATCAATAGAAAAATGTGTGAGAAGAATTGAAGAAAAATTATCTATGGAAAGTTTTGATATGGAAGATTATGATATGCAGGATATAATTGTTTTAAACCTTCAAAGAGCTTGTCAGCAAAGTATAGATCTTGCTATGTTTTTAGTTTCAGAACTAA
The DNA here is from genome assembly GCF_049671765.1 of Psychrilyobacter sp. Classification (NCBI taxonomy): domain Bacteria; kingdom Fusobacteriati; phylum Fusobacteriota; class Fusobacteriia; order Fusobacteriales; family Fusobacteriaceae; genus Psychrilyobacter; species Psychrilyobacter sp. The sequence goes on along the minus strand of NZ_JBATVM010000250.1, from coordinate 3,433 downwards.
GTTTAGGAATTCCAAAAGATAGTGTAGGAGCTTTTGGTCTACTCAAAGAAGAAGGTATTATAGATGAAAATATATTTAAATCTATGAAGGGTATGGTAGGATTTAGAAATGTTGCTGTACACCAATATCAGAGAATTGATTATACTATAGTTGAAATAGTGATAAAGGAACATTTAAGAGATTTTAGAGAATATACCAAGAATTTAATAGAAAAATTTATTTAAAAGAGATGATATCTCTTTTTTTTTTGCAAAAAATCTGACCTTCATCTTCTGATGGGATTCTATGAGTATTAAAAACAAGTTTACTTAAAACTTGATTTTAATTATACAAAAAACCTGTAGGTTTTGACACTTTTTTTCTAGTGTCTAGTCTACAGGTTTTTGTATAGTTTAAAATATCCTCTCAATTTAAAAATGTAACTTAGAATATGAGTAAATATATTTTAGCTAAACAGTTTTCTTTGGTGTTCCTAAACTTAAACCTTTTCCTTTTATTGTAAGATCAAGAACTACAGCAAAAACTAAGACAATTCCTTGAACAAGATATTGATAAAATGATGTAATTCCTATAAGATTCATTCCATTAGTAAGAACAGCGACGATAAGAGCACCAACTAAAGTTCCTCCTAGTTTCCCTTCTCCTCCTGAAACGCTAACTCCTCCTAGAAAAATAGCTATAATTACATCAAATTCAAATCCAACTCCAATATTAGGATCTCCAGAAAAAAGTCTAGAAGACATAAGAACTCCACTTATTCCAGCACATAATCCTGTGAGTGTATAGATAATTATTTTAACCTTATTAATATTTATTCCTGACAGTAATGCGGTAGTAACGTTTCCCCCAATTGCATAGGTATACTTTCCTAAGAGAGTTTTGTTTAAAATAATATAAAATACTATAAATGCAATTATCATTATCCATATCATAAGAGACATACCTAAAAATTTTAGATCTATTGCAAAACCATAATTACTAGGTATACCATTAACAATGGGAACACCACTACTGACTATAAATGCCAGTCCTCTAGCGATATACATAGAACCTAAAGTTGCAATTACTGGTGGAATCTTAGTTTTTACAATTAGAATTCCATTAAGAAATCCAAATCCGCCACCACACAACACTCCTATAAGAACTGCCATAAAAACTGGGTATCCAGCAGCAGCTAATTTTGCTGTAATAACACTAGAGAAAGCTAAAACACTTCCAACAGAAAGATCTAATCCTCCTGAAATCATTACAAATGTAGCAGCTACTGCAATAATAACTGTAAGCGAAACTTGTCTTAATATATTTGTCAAATTAATAGGGGACAAAAATTTATCACTGGCAATAGTCATAAAAGCTGCGATTCCTATTAATATTGTTAAAGTTATAAAACTTTGAAGTTTATTTTTATTCAATTTTACCATCTAACTCTCAACTCCCATAGCATAAGATATAATTTTTTCTTCTGTAATTTCTTTTCCTTCTAATTTTGTACATATTTTATTATTTTTCATTACAATTACTTGGTTGCAGAGATTAATAATTTCAATTAGCTCAGAAGATACAAGAATTATAGAGATCCCCTTTGATGTTAAGGAGTGGATAATGTTATATATTTCAGCTTTTGAACCAACATCTATACCTTGGGTAGGTTCATCAAGTAAAATAATATTTGGTGATATTGATAACCATTTTGCTAAAACTACTTTTTGTTGGTTCCCACCACTAAGATTTCCAATAATTTCATCAATATTAGGAGTTTTTATAGATAGTTGTTTGATATATTCATCACACATTTTTTTCTCTTTAGAAGTGTTATAAAATCCAAAACGGTGATCTAACATTGAGTTTAGTAAAGAAAAATTTTCTAATATACTGTGTTTTCCTATAATTCCCTTACTTTTTCTGTCTTCAGGGATATATGCAATTCCATATTCTAAAGACTCCCTTATATGCTTTCTCTTAAGAAGTTTTCCGTTAAGGTGAATATCTCCTTTTAAAATTTTATCAACACCAAATATTGCATTTAAAATTTCTGTTCTTCCTGAACCAACTAGACCAGCAATACCTAATACTTCTCCTTTTCTCAAAGAAAATGTAATATCCGAAATGTTTTCAGTATAAATTTTTTCTAATCTTAAAATTTCTTCTGAAGATGGTGTACTCTTTGGAGGGAAAACTAATGATAATTCTCTACCAACCATTTTATTGCATATCTCATCCATGGTTATTTCGTTAATAAGATGAGTCGAAACATTACTACCGTCTTTTAAAATAGAAATTCTATCCCCAATACTATAAATTTCATTCATTCTATGAGTGATATAGATAATCCCAATACCTTTTTCTTTTAATTTTTTGATTATATTGAAAAGATTAGTAACTTCTTTTTCAGATAACATAGTTGTAGGTTCATCAAAAATAATTAATGAAGCATTTTGAGAAAGTGCTTTTGCAATAATAACTAACTGTTTATTTGCGACACTTAGCTCATTCATATAAATTTGTGGACTACATTCAAGATGAACTTCTTTTAAAAAAGGTAGAACAAAATCAATATTTTTTTGTTTGTTGATAAATCCTTTTTTGGATATTTCTCTCCCTAACGTTATATTTTCTTCAATAGTTAAAAATTCTAAAGTATTTAAATCTTGATGAACAACTGATATCCCTTTATCTATAGCACATTGTGGAGTAAGACTTGTTAATTTTTTACCTTTAAAATGAATAGTTCCACCATCAAGAGGATAGACTCCTGTTAAAGTTTTAATAAGGGTAGATTTTCCAGCACCATTTTCACCCATAATACAGTGGATTTCTCCTTTTTTTACAGATAAATTGACCGAATCTAGTGCTTTTACACCAGGGAATATTTTGGTTATTCCCTGAGCAACCATTAAATTTTCCATAAATTATCTCCTATATTTAAATTTTAAAAGTTCTCTTTTAACCATTTATCTGCATTTTTATCATCAATTAGTGTAAACGGAACAATAACTTCCTTAAATTCAGTTTTCCCATTCATAACATCTTTAAGGACTTTATAAGTTTCCTCAGCCATTAATTTTGGAGAGCCACCAACTTCGATCTTGTAAACATTGTTTGGCATTTTAAGTTTATTAATTGCTGGTTCACTTCCATCTACCCCAGCAACTATAGCTTTTGTAGGACTAGTAATTCCTAGTTGAGTAAAAGCATCTGTTGCAGCTAGTGCAGAATCATCATTAATTCCAAACACAATATTTATATCTGGGTTAGCTTGTAATAGATCTTCTGCAGCTTTTAAAGCTTTCTCTCTTACACCGTATCCATTAACTTTTTGTCTTAATTCTGAATTAGGAAATGTAGTAGTAAATCCTTTTAAAAATCCTTGAACTCTATCATTAACAGCATCAATTCCAACTTGGTCAATTATCCCGATAATTGCTTTTTTAGA
>NZ_JBATVM010000249.1:0-1525 GCF_049671765.1 Psychrilyobacter sp. | reverse complement strand
TCCATAAAACTTTTCTAATTCAAATTTCAAATCAGCTTTTGAAGTTTCTGTAACATCTTTTAACTTTCCATCTACAATATATTGAGATAACTTCCAATTTGTTCCTATAAATTCTTTTTGGATAACTTCTATACTTACTGTATCTGTCTTTGTATCCATTGACTTATTGGCAGAACATGAGATTATAAATCCTGATAATGCTAATATTAATAATAATTTTTTCATAATATATAAACCTCCTATTAATAAATACCCTTTTATCTTTTAATTAATTGTTTTTTTACAAACAAAATAAGTATTTAATATATACCATAAAATAGAAAAAAATCCTAGTTTTATCTAAAGTTTTACTATTTTCTGTGTTTAGGTTATAATATGCTATAAACCATTATTGGGCTAGATAACAGAAGGAGGAGTTTATGAACGCAGTTAAAACATTTTTATTAATGATCACTATGACATTAATATTATTATTTATAGGAGGAGCTATTGGGGGTCGTAATGGAGCCATGTTTGCTCTAATATTTTCTTTTGGTATGAATATGATAAGTTATTGGAATAGTGATAAAATAGTTTTGAGGATGTATAAAGCACATGAAGTAGAAAAAAACTCTGAAGTATACTCTATTGTAAGGGAACTATCAGAAAGAGCTGATCTTCCAATTCCAAAAGTATATATGATAAATCAATCACAGCCAAATGCATTTGCAACAGGAAGAAATCAAAAACATGCAGCAGTAGCAGTTACTCGTGGAATTACAGAAATTTTAGATAGAAATGAGCTAAAAGGTGTTTTGGCTCATGAATTGGGGCATGTACATAATAAAGATATATTAATTGGAACTATTGCAGCATCCTTTGCTGGAGCAATTGCATATTTGGCTACTATGGCAAAATGGGCTGCTATATTTGGTGGTAGGGATGACGAAGATAAAAATCCTATAGCCCTTATTGGAATCGCTATATTTGCACCAATGGCAGCAATGTTAGTTCAGATGGCAATTTCACGTACCCGTGAATATAAAGCTGATAGATATGGAGGTAAATTAGCAGGAAATCCAATTTATCTAGCTAACGCTCTTAAAAAATTAGAAACATGGAGTACTCGAACACCTATGGATGCTAAACCAGCAACAGCACATATGTTTATAGTAAATCCATTAAAAGGAGAGAAAATGGCTAAATTATTTAGTACCCATCCATCTACAAAAGATAGGATAGCAAAATTAGAAGAACAAGCGAGACACTTATAGGTATAGAAAGAGAACGTCTTTATAAGACGTTCTCTTTAAATTATATATAATAACCTCGGAGCTCCTTATATTGCTAATTCATTATAATCATGTTACAATTTAACCTGATAAAATCAATAATTATATAGGAGAAATAAATTGAAAAATTTAAAACAAAAAGGGTTCCATTTAAGAAATCCGCATTCAGGAAGATATAATTTTAAATCCCTTATAGAAAATTCTAAAGGATTAAAAAAATACATAAAAAATAGTCCTAGTGGGGACAGTACAAT
>NZ_JBATVM010000248.1:0-7664 GCF_049671765.1 Psychrilyobacter sp. | reverse complement strand
TATAGATCCTGTATTAGGGTCCAATGTTCTTATCATTCCATAGACATAATCTTCGGCTGTTACAGTTTGACCATCCTCCCATTTCATATCTCTAATTTTAAATGTATATACTAATTTATCTTCTGATACTGTCCAAGATTCAGCTCCTGCTGGAGCTATCTTTTCTCCCCCATTTTCATCTACTGATGTTGTAACTAATGGTTCTGTTATTTTTATTAAAATTTGAGAAGAATAACTATCTGTTCCCTTAGATGGATCTAGCGTTTTAGGTTCAGCTTGTATAAATAAGTTAATTTCTTGATTTTTATCTATTTTTCCAGATTGTTCTGCTTGAGTTCCAGTTCCCTCTGCTACTCCTACCGCTTCCTTCTCCGATCCTCCACAGCCTGTGAATAATAAAGTGGCCAATACTCCAAATATTAATAATTTTTTTTTCATTCTTTCCTCCCTTATTTTATTTTTATAACATACTTATACTAATATAATACTTCTTTTTCTTTTCTTTTTAAAATTTAATTTTTATTTTAAATATATTTTCATACTATTTTAAGCTTTTTTTAGCCAAAAGTACTAATAAAAAATTCTAAATACCAAAAAATATTTAACATAAAATTAGAATTTTATTAGAAAAAAATAAGTTTTTTCTAATAAATAGTCTTGTTTTGAGTTATATATCTTTCATTTACCTACAATATTATGTATATATTAAATATCAATTAGTTTTTTTAGTTTTATATAATAAAAAATAGAAGAACCTAAAAGTCCTCCTAAATTCTATAATATATCCAAATTATTTTACTGCAATTACTTCTATCTCAATTTTAACATCTTTTGGTAATCTAGCCACTTCTACACAAGCTCTAGCAGGTTTTGTATCTGTAAAGTATTGTGCATAGATCTCGTTTATTTTTCCAAAGTCGTTCATATCTTTAATGAAAACTCCAGCCTTTACAACATCAGCTAAAGAGTATCCAGCTTCAGTAAGAATAGCCTTTATATTTTCTAGTGATTGTTTCGTTTGCTCTTGTACATCTTCAGATACTAATTCCATTGTAGCAGGTACAAATGGGATTTGTCCTGAAACATATAATGTTCCATTTACTTCTACCGCTTGTGAATATGGCCCTAATGCTGCTGGTGCATTGTCTGTATGAATATATCTTTTTGACATGATCTTACCTCCGTTTTTTATTTATAATATTACTATTTTAATTATACAATTTTTAAATTTTATGTCAACAAAAATAAAATAAAAATATTTGTTCATTTTTTTGGTACAAATATCTGTATTTTAGAAAAATTCTTTATAAATACAAGGCTACATATATGTATATACCGTATGTTATCTAAACATTACATTCCATTTCAATTCTAATTAGATCAAAAAAGCTTTTTTTCTATTGACTTTTCAATCATTTCTAAAGTATAATTAATTATATGTACTAAAAATATAGTAACTTAGGAGTGCAAAATGCTAAAAGATAATAGAATCAGAATTATTTGTGGACACTACGGAAGTGGAAAAACCGAATTTGCAATCAACTATTCTTTGGCTCTTAAGGCATCTCAAGACAAAGTTGCCATCGCTGATATGGATGTAGTTAATCCCTATTTTAGAAGTAGGGAAAAAGCGGAATTTTTGAAAAAACAAGGTATAAAAGTTATATATAGTTCTCTAAATGGAACAGCTCTAGACTTACCTGCGATTAGTGGAGAAGTAGAAACATTAATAGTAGGTAACGAATGGAATTTAATTTTAGATGTAGGAGGAGACAATGTAGGAGCTAGAGCTTTAGCTTCTCAAACTAAAGATATCAGATCTGATGATTATGACATGTTTTTCATTATTAATGCATATAGACCTGAAACACAAAATGCTGAAGATGTTATCTCACACCTACAGTCTATCGAAAAAACTACTGGAATTAAAGTTACTGGATTAGTAAACAATACTCATATGATGAAACAAACTACACTGGCAGATGTTTTATTTGGTCAAAAAATTTCTGAGGAAGTTTCAAAAAAATTGAATCTCCCGATTAAATATATATCATGTATTAAGGAAGTAGAAAAACAACTACCTCAAGAATTAAAAGATATCTGTATCACAACGTCTCTAGTAATGAGAGAAAATTGGATGAGTTAAAAAAGTAAGTTAAACGTAAAGGTAGCGTCTCATATCTACCCCGTATAAATACAAATTAGGAGGTTTAGAATGGCAAAAGGAATTGTTAGTTTTAATCAAGATCGTTGCAAAGGTTGTCAACTATGTGTATCTGTCTGTCCAGTTAAAATAATTGAATTAGATAGAACTATTACAAACTCAAAGGGGTATAACCCAGCTCACGTGAGTGAAGCAAATAAAGATAAATGTATCGGTTGTGCTCAATGTGGTCTTATGTGTCCAGATTCTGTTATCACAGTTGAAAGAAATTAATAAAGGAGGACTAAAATAATGTCTAAAGTACTTATGAAAGGTAACGAAGCAGTCGGTGCTGCCGCTATTAAAGCTGGATGTAAATATTTCTTCGGTTATCCTATCACACCACAAAATGAAATTCCAGAATATATGTCTAAAAAACTTCCTGAAGTTGGAGGAGAATTTGTTCAAGCTGAATCTGAGGTAGCTGCTATAAATATGGTTTACGGTGCTGCAGGATCTGGAGCAAGAGTAATGACTTCATCTTCTTCACCTGGTATGGCACTTAAGCAAGAAGGAATCTCTTACTTAGCTGGAGCAGAATTACCAGCAGTTATAGTAAACATGATGAGAGGAGGTCCTGGTCTAGGAGGGATTCAACCTGCTCAATCTGACTACTTTATGTCTGTTAAAGGCGGAGGTAATGGTGACTATTTCATGCCAGTATATGCCCCTGCATCTATTCAAGAAACAGTTGACTTAATTCAAGAAGCTTTTGACGTAGCTGATCAATACAGAACTCCAGTTATGGTCATAGCTGATGGAATGATCGGTCAAATGATGGAACCAGTTGAATTTAAAGATATTCCTAAAAGAAAATTAGAAGAAAAAACATGGGCAACTAACGGAACTAAAGAAGAGAGAAAACCTAATGTTATCAACTCCCTATTCTTAGATGCTCACGACTTAGAAAATCATATTCTTAGATTAGAAGAAAAATTTAACTTAATAGAAGAAAAAGAATGTAGATGGGAAGAATATAAACTAGAAGGTGCTGAAATAGTAATTGCAGCTTACGGAACTACTGCTAGAATAGTCAAAAATGCTATTGATACCTTAGAGAAAGATGGAATTAAAGTTGGACTAATCAGACCAATTACACTGTGGCCATTCCCTAAGAAAGCTTTTGACCATATTGATTCTACTACAACTAATGTATTAACAGTTGAAATGAGTAGAGGACAAATGATCGAAGACGTTAGATTATCTTTAAATGGTAAATTACCTACTGCATTCTTCGGAAGAACTGGTGGAGTTATTCCAACTCCTGCTGGCGTTGTAGAAGCAGTTAAGAAACTTGTTGGAGGTGCTAAATAATGGCAGTTGTTTTTAAAGGAACAAAAGGACTTACAGACGTAAAATCTCATTACTGTCCTGGATGTACCCACGGAATCGTTCATAGATTGGTTGGAGAAGTTTTAGAAGAATTAGGAGTATTAGGGGAAACTATCGGTGTTGCACCAGTTGGATGTTCTGTACTTGCATATAAATATTTCAATTGTGACGTTCAACAAGCTGCTCATGGAAGAGCTCCTGCTGTAGCTACTGGAATAAAAAGAGTTCAACCTAATAAAGTAGTATTTACTTATCAAGGTGATGGCGATTTGGCTTCTATTGGTACTGCTGAAATTGTGCATGCTGCTGCTAGAGGAGAAAATTTTACAACTATATTTATCAACAATGCTATCTATGGAATGACTGGCGGACAAATGGCTCCTACTACTTTAGTTGGTCAAAAAGCTACTACAGCTCCATTAGGAAGAGATCCTAAAAAAGCGGGAATGCCAATTAGAATATCTGAAATGTTAGCTACTTTAGATGGAGCTAAATTCGTTGAGAGATCTACAGTCCATAACCCTGCCGGTGTTAGAAAAACTAAAGCTGCAATAAAAAAAGCTTTTGAGATGCAAATAAATGGTGATGGTTTTGGAATCATAGAAGTATTATCTACTTGTCCTACAAACTGGGGAATGACTCCTGTGGATTCATTAAAATGGTTAGAAGAAAACATGATTCCATATTACCCATTAGGTAATATTAGAACTCCTGAAGGAGGGGATAAATAATGAATGAGAAAGTAATCGCTGCTGGATTTGGTGGACAAGGTGTAATGTCTTTAGGTCAATTATTAGCATATGCTGGAATGATAGAAGAGAAACAAGTTTCATGGTTACCATCTTACGGTCCTGAAATGAGAGGAGGAACTGCTAACTGTGGTGTTATCGTCTCTGATGGTCTTATTGGATCACCTGTAGTTGTAGGAGATGCCACATGTTTAATCGCTATGAACAAACCTTCTTTAGATAAATTTGAAGTGGATGTAATTTCTGGGGGGAAAATACTTATAAACTCATCTTTAATCAAGGATAAAACCACTAGAACTGATATAGATGCTTTCTATATCGATGCAAATACAATTGCTGAATCTTGTGGAACTGTTAAAGCCGCTAACATGGTTATGTTGGGAGCTTTCTTAGAACTTACTAAAACTGTAGCTCAAGATAGTGTTTTACAAGCTTTTGTAAAAGTTTTCGGAGAAAATAAAGCTAAATTTGTTCCTATGAATAGAGAAGCTTTAAATAAAGGTGCAGAAGCAGTAAAATAAACTTTTTTAGATATAATTCAATTTAAAAGGAATCGAGAACTTATAGTTCTCGATTCCTTTTTTTATAACCTACAATTTCTTCTTTTTTAAACTATTTTTAATGACTTTTTAAATCTTTTAACGACATATCATCATCTACATCTGCAAAACTTCTTTTCCTTATCATAATTTCTGATAATTGGAGATGTAATTTTATGAAATCCTCCATCTTTTCTATATCATTTTCTTTTCCTTTAGAATCTAAATTTTTTAATGTTTTTCTATCTTTAAGAGAAAAATTCCTTCCATTTTTTTCATAGTAATAGTCTTTATACATAATCACTGCTTTTTCAAATTGCTTAGGAGATTTTGTATACGCCATCCTCTCGCCATCTTTTGCATTAAGTATATCCTTTCCCCACGATGCATTCTTATAGGAACCACCTAAATAACCCATAACAGTCGGTAAAATATCTACCTGTGATCCTATACTGTCTATTTTTTGTGGTTTTAATGATCCATCTGGCGTATATAAAAGTAATGGAATATTATTATGCATTCCGTTAATTTCATGATCTGATACAATCACAAAAAGTGTATCCATATACCATGGTTCATCCTTGATACTTTCAAAAAACTCCTCAAAAGCTGTGTCCATATATCTATAAGCATTATACCTCATCATAAGGGAATCATCAGTTCCAGCATTTCGATCTCTTGAACCATATTTTTTTGTATACTCATCTAATTTATCATATTCCTTTGGTATCTCAAATGGACTATGATTGGATATAGTCAGTATCTCTGCAAAAAATGGTTCCTTTAATTTTTTTATTTCTTTAGCGCTTCTATCAAACAATACTGTATCTGGCGCACCCCAATGATATTTAGAAGTTATTCCCTTAGGAAAATCTTTTTCCCCAATGAAATTATCCATTCCATTAGTCAATAAAACTCCTTGCATATTATCAAAATTTAATCTAGATCCGTGATAAAAATTAGTATTATAACCTCTGTCTTTTAATATTCTAGGTAACCCATAAAATGGCTTTTGTACAGCTGGGTCACGCATCAGATCCCTTCCTACTTGTACTGGAAAAGATACATTAGTAGATAATACACCATTTCTAGTTCTTGTACCATTTCCATAGAAACTAGTAAATAAAACTCCTTTTTTAGATAATTCACTAAAATAAGGTGCCAAATCAGGATCGTTATGCCCTAGTGCTCCTATATATTGCCCCGATAAACTTTCAGCTATTATTAAAACTACATTTTTATCTTTCAATGGCTTTTTTGTATCTGTAATTCTAAGTAGTGGATTTTGATCACTTAAAAATTTATTATTTTTACTTCCTACTAATTCCCTACTTCTCTTAATCAATTCTTCATTATCAAAAAATTCTAATTTTTTTAAATCTATATTTTTAAATTCTCTCTGTCTATCTATAGAGTGAATCAAAGATAGCATTCCATTTTGTGTCATCTGGTTAGCCAAATTATTCTTAGAAAAAAATCCGTGTTCTACATTTCTAGGTCTATTCTGTAATCCTCTTATCCCAATAAAAACTACTAAAATTAAAAATATAAAACTTAAACTATTCTTTTTTATATTCCCCAACTTATCAGCTAAATAAATTTCTTTTAGATTTTTATAAGATAGACATAAGTTTATTATTGCTAGTATACATATCAATCCATATATCAAAGGTAAATTAAAAATAGCTCCCATATTTCCATAGATCTCACTATCTCCTGCATATTCAAAGATAGATGCGTCTAACTGAGTCTTGAATTCCCTATAATAATAAATATTTCCTGCTGAAAAATATACAGTTATAAATATTAAAATTCCATATATCCCCATAGAAATTTTAAACCAAAGTTTTTTTAACGAGATTACTCTAGATAATAAAAATAATAAAAGTAAAAAAACCATTATAATTCCACCAATAGATGCATCAAATTTTACACCTATATAAAAACTTTTTAAAATTTCATTCCATGTCAAACTACCATCATTATTTACATTTAAAAACCAAATCCTTGTGCAACATAATGTTATTAATATTAAAATATATTGCTTTATAAAACTCTTTAGTATTCCTCTTTTTTTCATTTCGCCCCCTTTTTTATCTATTTCCTAAATTTTTCCCTTTAGTTTTTTTCTTACCCTTCCCCACCAATGAAGTAAACTATTAAAACCTTTTGCTCCCTTATAATAAATATCATTTTTTTCATATTCTACATCTTTAGGACAGCTCTCCTCTAAGTAGATGTATTCATATCTAGCTCCAAACTTTCCATATTTATTTTTAGAAAACTTTGAATCTATAATATATACATGTCTATTATCAATAATAAAATTTACTAACTGAGAGTCTCCATGTAGATAACCTGAGTTATGGATCTTATCCAGTTCATCTTTTATGATCTCTAAATATTTTATCGTTCCAGTTTCGCCAGAAAGATACTCACAGATGAAGTAGGAGTCTACTACAAATCCATATTTTCTTTTCTCAAAAGCTAAGATAGGTTTATATGTTAGTAGTCCTGCTTTATATATTTTTTCTGCCTGTCTGAACTCTCGATAAGATTCCGAACCTCTAAAAATAGAAAGGAACCTTTGCCACTTTCGACTATTTTTTTCCCTAGGAACTTTAAAGACTAATTTCTCTCCTTGAAAAGTAAATAAACTAACCTTACTTCGATTATCATCTTTGAATACTTTCCCTACCTTTACATTTTCTAAATTATCCAATATTTTCAAATATTTTTCATCTCTATAATAAATAGTTATATCATTAATTTTTTTTATTTTCATAAGACCTCTTTTTTTCCTTTACCACGAATTTCCAGTACGGGCAATTAATGTATTGC
>NZ_JBATVM010000247.1:0-4025 GCF_049671765.1 Psychrilyobacter sp. | reverse complement strand
CATGACATTAGATGATATGCTGTCATTTACAGTAACATTAGTAACATCAAGTACCCCTTCAACACTTATAATAAGTGACACTATTTTAGAATGTGATATGTAATTAAGTTGTTCATCAAAAGCAACTGTTTTAAGATATTGAGTTATAAAGTTTTCTATTTTTAGTTTGATATTTTCTAAAGTATAATTATTTGATTTTACTATTGTAGCTGAGATATTAATCAATTTTTGGGAAGCCGATACAACTGTACAATAGCTTCCGAGTGCTGATTTACCATATCCTTTACCCCATTTCTGAGGTTCTATGGGATCAATATATTTTTGTGTTTTGGCTACTAATTCTGATGAAGAAGGCAACATATTATCATCAATAATTACTACTTTAACTGAATTATTTCCATTCCAAGTTGGAAAAATTTTTGCTTTTCCAACTCCTGCGACTTCCCTTGCCCACTTTTCAAAATGATATACATTATTTGAAGTCACAGGATTTTGAACGTCATCTAGATATCTTTCTAATAGCGATTCATGACTTTCTGAATTAAAACCATCATAACTAGTTTCATTATTGATAACTGTATTGATCCCTTGTAAGGTTATAGGAAATTGAGTAATACTTAGTGCATCCACTACACCAATACTTCCTAATTGTTTACACTGGGCTTCAATTCGATTATTTCCATCTATAACTTTTGTTTCTAATGACTGAAATTGAATATTTGATTTTGTACTAAATAAATCCCCTATATTTATAATCCCCTGCCCTGTAAGGTTTAAAATTACTTTTGCATTTGTAGCTTTTTTTCTGATTATTCCTCTTCTAGTTTTAGCCTCTACTTCTAATTCTTCAATAGTCATATTCCTAGGATCTATTTTTTTTTCTACTCCCTCTACTTTACTAATTAATTCATCAATCTCTAATGAAACAGATTTTAAAAGGTCATATGTAAGAAAACCAGGGGTTTTATTTTCATATTCTTTTGGCATATTCTTTTGCATATTTTTTAAACTTTCATCCATTTTATCCCCCTTTTATTCTTACAGTCTGACCATCTTTTAGTATTATTTCAAAGTTACACTCAAACTCAACACTAGTTAATTTAGCACTAAAAGATTGGACTCTTTCAACTACATTTAATTTTAATAAACTTTTTTCAATTTCTCTTTTTATTTCACTTTCCATAAAACCTTGTGGTAAATTTCTCTGACCTCTGTAATTAAAGTAAGTCATTCCAAACTCAGTATCTTTATAGATCTTAAATTTTTCATATGCAGTTCTTAATAATACTTGTACATATACTTTTACTTTCTCTTCAATTGTTTTACATTCTTTAGGTCTTCCATTTTCCATTATGATAGTAGCTTTATTTTCTATAAAATTTATCATAAAAATCCTTCCAAGTGTTGTTTTATTCAGTTCATTTTCTTCTTCATTAATTTGATTGGCTATACCATCTAAATCTATTGTAGGAAACATTATTTCACCTTCCTTGCTTTATCCACGATAAACCATGTTTGCTCATCTACAGTTGGGACTAGCATTACTAAATCCCCTTTTTTTAATGTGTTAGTGAACCAAAAATCTCCTTGTGCTTTATAATCTCCAGTTGATTCATCAGAACCTTTTCCTGATAATGTTTTGATAGGGTGTTTGTGTAAATTAGCTATTTCAGTAGCTGTTGTATTTTGAAAGCTATAATTTTCTATATCTCTAGACATTTCTGTTATTTTAGATTCAATTTTATAAGTACGAAAATAATCATCCCATAAATGATCTGTCATATGTAACTGGTCAGGGTACAGTATTATTTGTCCTTCTAAAATAGATATTTTTAACTCTGGCGGTGGACTGATAACTTCCCCAAGGACAGTACCAATTGGTTTTTCATTTCGTAACTTCCGAAACATCTTAGCTACTTCAACTTGATAATAACTCATCTTATTCCACCCCTTTAACTGTAATATTAGTCTTATGAATACTATTGCTATAACTATGATTGCTAGATTTGATAAGATATTTACCTTTTAAATTGAAATAACGATTATTTAATGGAATAATTCTTCCAGCTCTTAAAAGGTCACTGCCTAAGAGGTTAAGGCTGATATCTTCTTGTACTCTGTTTAACTCTTTCAACTTATTTTTAGCTATATTATTAGTTTGCGACTCATCTTTATCTTGTGCAGATAATACCTCTTGTAATAGCCCATATTTAGCGATATTAGCTTCATCTTTCACTCTCTCTATCACTCTAACGTCTTCTTCATCTTTGGAGCTTACAAGCACACTATTTTTCATTTCTTGTATGCTTTCAGATTTATTAATATTCCCTATCGTATTTAAAATTTTAAATTGTTGAGATTTAGTTTTAAAAATTGGATCTACCTCTAAATCTACATATTTTTTAATATATATTTTTCCCTCTCTCATTTCTAACCTATATTTTATATCAAGTTCATTTTCTGCCTGAGATAAGATATCTTTTATAATTTCTGCTATGGTCTTATCTTTATAAATTTTGCTTATTGGAGTAGTTATTATATCTATGTTACCAATAGGTATTTTAAATACTCCACATAGTTGTCTTATAGCTTCACTAGCTTGAATATTTTTAAATTGCTTTATAGTCTTAGATTTATTTAAGTAAATAGCGTAATCAAAGGCTGTAATACCCTTGTTGTATCTATTCCATGCTACATCTGTAATAACTCCTCTAAAGATCTCTTTAGAGTTATTTTTTAAGATTAATTTATCTCCAATTTCAACTAAATCATAATTTTTAAGATAAAGATCATCTCTATTTCTGGCGATATCAAAAGTTAATTGAGTTCCTAATGTATCTATATTGTCCGACCAACTCAAATTACCAATTAATTGTGTTATATTGAATTTTCTATCAGTTTTTAATAAAAAAAGAGTGTAATTATCCATATTACACACCTCTTATAAATCTATATTCTTTTAAATTAAGCGAATACTTAATATTTTCTATTCTGTCATAACAATAATCAAAAACTTCAATACTACAAGCCATATTTAAAACCTCTCTACCATCTTTAATAGATAAAATTACTCTTATTGGAACTCCTTTATCTCTCCATTTATTGAAAAAATCAACATATTTTTGCCCCTCTACACTTCCAGCTTTTGCCCATCGTTCTTTTTTTTTCAGAAATATTGATTCTATACTTAGAGTTTTAAGACCTAGATCACCAATAATATTAAGAGTTCCATTATTAATAGTTTTAAACTCTTCATTATTTGGACTTGATTGAGGCTTTAAATCACGAGGTATTACAGGAAATACAAGTATCTCTCTATTGTTATCAGCACTAACAACTATATTCATTAAACCACCGCCACATTAGAGCCAGTAATATTTGCTATTTCATAGAGAGCCTTAGCTGTTTTTTCTTTAAAATCTTCAAATCCGTATACATCACCATGGAAATGAAATTCCATTTTTTTCTCTTCTTTAGTTGTTTTATTGTGAATGTTAGAATTATTAATATTTTTAGTATCCTGAGAATTAGAGTTATTGATATTATTAATATTTTGTGTACTTTTATTATTCAAATTTCTAGTTTCATTGTTAAGATTAGTAAGTGAGGTCTTAGAAGGAATTCTAGAACTTTCAGCGATTAATTCTTTAGAGGCAATATCTTTTACTGGAACTTTAAGCTTTGCTACTTGACTCCGAGAAGGCTTTGAGGTTAAGAAGTTCTTAGAAATACTATTCTTAGCTACTGGTGTTTCTGTTTTTATTACTTGATTTTGAGGAGGTTTAGTAGTTATTATACGATCTGGATTATTTTTGATTTCTTTATTCTTTTTTTCCTCTTTATCACTACCAAAAAAACCTTTAACAATTCCCCACGCTTTTTTACCGACATTAATAATCTTATCAAAATGTTCTATCAAAAGTTTCAGTGGCTTTAAGGGCAAGATAAAGTTAGAAGCAATGTCAAGCATGGAAAATCCAAATTCTTTTATGCCACCCCATAGTTCTACAGCTTTAGCTTTTATC
>NZ_JBATVM010000246.1:0-7241 GCF_049671765.1 Psychrilyobacter sp. | reverse complement strand
GGAAAGTATTTAAATAGAAATTTATGTTTAAACTTACTGTTACGCATGCGTTCATAACTAGAAATAAAAAAATCTTTTATTACTTTTTTTGACACTTCTTCATCTATATCAATAGTAACACCATTATTTTTTATTTTAGTTATTTTAAATTCTTTAAAATCATAAATTAAAGAATCCATATCATTTTTTGTCATTGTAGAGAGTTTATGTAATGTTAATTCAATTTTTTCTTTTCTACTTAATAATCTTCTTTCATTTTTTACTATTAGTTTTTGGCATATTTTATAAATACACGTTCTTAAAATTCTATATTGAACTTTAGGAGACAGTCCTATTTCAGATTCAGAAGAGAAAGTTATTCCAAAATTAAATTTATTATATTTTGGTTTCATTATATTTATTAGAACAGTTTTATTATTAGTATTGCTATTAATATTTTTCCCAGGTTCTGTAAACTTTTTTTTGAATTCATCAGATGCTTTACTCCAGTTTTTATCCTTATCATTAGGAAATTCATTAAATATTTCATATATTTTATCTTCAACCAACATTGTTTTTAAATGTTTTCTCTTTGAAAAAAACTGAACTTCTTCTAAACTAAAAACCATCCACTTTTTTAATTCATTTTCCCTAAACCAGTTCCAATACTCATCAGCTAATTGATCTCTCTGTTCTTTACTCATAGGCTTCATCATTATTGACCACCGATTTCCTTTTTCAATGCTTCTCTTTCTTCTTTTGAGAGTTTACTGTATAAGCTCTTCATTTTGTCTTCTATTTTCTCCTCTTCTCCAAAAATTTCTCTATACTTTTCTCCTAATTTCCTACTTAAAACTCGCTCTCCGATTTGATCAATGACATATTTAGAACTTTCTTTTCTCTTCAACATAAGAGCTATTTTATCCATAACCTCAGTGGGAATATCCTTTTTTTTACATATTTTACATCTCATAAAATGTTCTTTAAAATCTCCATTATTAATATTTTCTAAAAGAGAATTAAAACAATCAATTCCTACCTTTCTTTTAAAGCACTCCAAAGTAGTAAAATCTTCAATAACTCCTTTTATCTTCCCTACAGCAAACTCTCCCATGGTAGAATCCATGAAGAACGATTCTTTATACAGTTCATGGATATTAGCTCCTAAGGTTTTATGATTCTCCGCTTTTACCACCTTTATCAAATTATCTACACCTTTACTCAAAAGAACAATATCTTCCCTTGCCATATCACTAGTTAGATAAGGAGAATGAGAACTAATTATTAGCTGTATACTTAGATCTTGATTTCCAAAGAGTTTATCTAAAAAAGTAATTAATAAACTTAAAAATTGTCTACTCCATTCTGGGTGTAAAAAAGTTTCAGGTTCATCGAGGATAAATAAAATATTTTTTTCATTTCTTAATTTTTCTATTTTTGAATAAATCCTAGAAAAAAAAGTGATAAAATGCTCCTCTCCACTACTCAAACCACTCCAAGTATATTTAAAAAATTGATCCCTAAAAGAATTTTTTTTATCCACTTCTAAAAAGTTAATAAATTTTTTAATTATTTCAGGGTTACTATTTTCTCCACCAATAGTAAAATATAACTTTTCACCTGTTTTATCTGATTTAATATCTAAATTTTTTAATAACTCTTTTAATTCATTAAATATATTATAAAATCCTTTAAAAAGACGATCTGGTGTATAATCATTTAATTTTTCCATTTTTAATTCATTATATTTTTTACTATATATATCATTAGCTTCTCCACTAATATCCATCAATAGTTTTAATTCTTCACTTCCATCCATAAAAATAGCCTTAAGGCTTGAACAAGTATTCTGTACAAAACTATTGATAAAATTTTCTTTTATATCATTTGTATAAGAATTATTATTTTCTTTTATAAGAGAGACTTCTAAACTAATATCCATTTTTTCCATTAGATGTCTTTCATCATTTTTCTTTGTTGGAAACCCCATAGTTTCTAATACAATATCACTTTTAGCTTCATCTAAAAAGATCAACATATTCTTTAAATCATTACTTCTAAAAGGGACAGTATTATTCCCTAATTCACTCAATAATCCACTGGTGCTAATATCTTCTATGACATCCAAATTTCTATGTACTTGATAAGAATTAATACTATTGTCATAGTATAGTATCTTTTTACTATCATCTTCTATTGCTGATGTATAAAAATTTTTTTTAAACTTTAATTGTATACGTTTTTTATATTTTTCTGGAAAAGCAAAATATTTATTAGAAAATTTTTTTCCATTTTTATCTGTATAAATCATAAACCCTTTTTTATTTTCAGACCTATCAACAGATGATATAAAATCAATTAATGTTGATTTACCAGTTCCATTTTTTCCAATCAAGGCTGTTACATTACTAATTTTTTCACCATAAAACCCTCTCCTACTCTTCCAATTTTTATATTCTTCTACCTCAAGAATATTATTTTCATATTTGATATCGTACCTATTGCTGATGTTAAATCCTAATTTACTAATTCCTTTATATTCTTCTATCCATACATACAATAATTCCATTTCTCCCCCTACAATCTACACTTCTTTAATTATCATACACTCTTGTAGGGTTTTTGGTCAACTAGGAATATAGTAGAAATTATAGTAAAAAAAAGTGCGATACAAAAGTACCGCACAAGCATTGAAGTAACTCAGTACTCCAACTTAATCGGACAGACTAACTAGATAGTGTCCGATCGTTATATAATTTCATCTTTTTTTATACTTCTACTACTACTTCTGCTTTTACCTCTTCTACCTTGTCTATTTTCTCAATAGAAAATCCTGTATATCCATAGATTATAGCTATGATTGGATTAATTAAGTTTAAAAAACAATACGGAACATAAGTCCATGGTGCTAGTCCTAAGGTAGTAATCATATATGCACCACCAGTATTCCAAGGTATTAAAGATGAGGTCAACGTTCCTGAATCCTCCAATGATCTCGAAAGATTTTTAGCGTGTAAGCCTCTCTCTTCATATACTTTTTTAAACATTCGTCCTGGTATAACTATTGAAAGATATTGATCTCCAGCGACAAAATTTACAAATATAGGCGTTAATATAGTTACTAAAATTAGATTTCCAGTAGAGTGTGCATATGACAATATTTTTAGAGCAATTGCAGACAGCATTTGCGTTTTTTCCATTATTCCACCTAAGATCATAGCACAAAAGATTAATGAAACTGTCCACATCATAGACTGCATCCCTCCTCTATTTAGCAATGAGTCTACGAATGGTAAACCAGAACTACCTTCATAACCATAATTAAATGCTTTTATAGCAGACCCAAGTGTAACACCTTGGAAGATCATTCCTGCTATCCCACCAAGTACAGCTCCTCCAAATAATCCAGGAATTGCAGGGACTTTCATTATTACCGCTATAATTACAATAACTGGAACCAATAATAATAAAGGATTTATATTAAAACTTCCACTTAGGGCATTTAATATTCCATCAATTGTTTTGGTGTTTAATGCAACACCTACATATTTAATTCCAATGATACCAAATAAAACTATAGATATAATAAAGCTCGGGACAGTTGTGTATAGCATGTGCTTGATATGCTCAAATAATGTTGCCCCTGCCATTGCTGGCGCTAAGTTTGTTGTATCTGATAATGGTGACATTTTGTCTCCCATGTATGACCCAGAAATAATTGCACCGGCTACTATATTTTTAGGGATTCCAAGCCCCTCTCCTACACCAATAAGTGCAATACCAACTGTAGCGGCTGTTGTCCATGATGAACCGGTAGCAGTGGATACAACAGCACATATAATAAGTGTTGCAGGTAAAAATACTCCCGGTGACAAGATCTTTAATCCGTAAAATATCATCGTAGGTACTACACCAGATTGAATCCAAGTTCCTATAACCATTCCAATTATCATAAGAATTATAATGGCTCCTAAAGCCATCTTAATAGTTTCTACCATTCCCTCTTCAATCTCACTCCAACTATAATTCAAACCAAATATTGCAACTATCGCAGCCAAAAATGCTGATATTAAAATTGGCAAATGAATATCAATCTCTGCAATTTGAATTGCATAAAATAAACTTCCTATTAAAAATAATAATGGTATCAGTGCATAAATAAGAGTTGTTTCCTTTTTCATCTTACTTTTCATTTTAATATTCCTCCTGTGTATTTTAGTAACAAAAAAAGAGCTATCAATAATACTATTAATAACTCCAACAATAAAACTAAAATAAATTCTATGCTCAAAATCATCTAATAGCACATCATCAATTTTATATGATGATAGTCCCATGGATCTTATCCATGACCCCAACACAAAGAATTTCAACTTTTTTCTTTGTATTTCGGCAAATTCACCTTTCATTCTAGGGTCAAAGTTTGTCATAACTAACCTAAAATTACTTTTTAATATTTGCAACCTCTATTTAAATTTTTCTTTTTCAGATATTATTATACAATACTTTATTAAAATTATCAACTTTAATCAGTGAAAGGTATAGAGTACAATCGTCTATAAAGTAGCGAGGAATATTATCAAAGTGATACTGAATCTATTTTAAGTATGATATAATAATATGGAAAAGTAAACTATATTATAGTTATGGAGGAGATATCCATTGAAAAATGAATTAAAAAAAGATATCTTAGAGTCGTTTAGTGGATATTTAATGCTAGGTTTGATTACTTTATTATTCAACTTTATTTCTATTCGACTATTAGGAAGTGAAGTTTTTGGTAGATTCAACTATGGGTTTAATATTATTGCCTTTATCATGACATTCGCTGGTGTAGGATTAAAAAGTGGAATTATGTATTTCTTTCCAAAAAATGAAGGTAAGTATATTAGTTTTGCATTTTTATTTAATTTTATAGCTTCCATTATCATAGCTGTCATAACTTATATTTTTGCTGATGATATATATTTAAAAAGAATGGTGCCATTGATATGGATATTATCTGCACAACAACTGTTCTTAGGGATATACTCTAGTAGGAGTAGAATAAAAACTTATTTTAATATCCAAGCTATCCTAGGTCAATTCATCACTATTGGGGTTACTGTGCTCCTTTACTATATAGGGTTTAGAGATACAAACAACCTTATCTATGCTAGCTTTATTGCAGGATTTATATGTCTAGGTCTCCATCTAATAGTCAATAAAGATCTATTTAACAGAGTAATTACAAGTAAAACTTTAATAATATTTTCCCTTCCTACATTATTTAGTGAAGTTATGTTTCAGATAATGAGTAGGATAGATGCAGTTATGATCGGTCACATGACTGATAAAACTCAGGTTGGAATATATATTGTAGCGGCACAGATTGCTACAAGTACATCAGTAGTATTACTCATATTTAATACTGCATTTGCTCCTAAAATATCCTACATGTATCATAATGGTCAATTGGAGGAATTAAAAACTCTTTATTGTAAAGCTACTAGAATTTTAGGTTTATTTTCATTTATTACTTTTATTCTAATAATAATATTTGGGCATCTAGTTCTTAAATTTTATGGGCCTGAATATGAAATTGGATATAGAGTAGTTGTATATCGTGCTATAGGTCAGTTTATCAATGCAGGTGTCGGTTCAGTCTGGCTCATGTTACGAATGACTGGTAAAACTAAATATCAAGTATATGGGACTATGGCAGGAGCTGTATTTAATATTATTTTAAATTATATTTTAATCCCTATCTATGGAATAACCGGTGCTGCTATAGCTAGTATGGTAGTCACTATATTTATGAATTTATTAGGGTTTATACTGGTTATAAAAATATTTAAGATAAATCCTTATATTAAAAATAAAAAACAAATTAACTAACGAGGTGAAAGATGAAAGCTGTTATTAATAACATAATGATTCCAATAGAAAAAGATCAAGATCATGCTATAAAAAATGAACTTATAAAAAAAGGGATAGATCTATCTAACATTGTCCATATAGAATATATAAAACGTTCTATTGATTCTAGAAAAAAAACTCAGATCAAATTTTTATATAATTTGGAATTAACCCTAAAAAAAGATATAAATTTAGAAGGTCATAAATGGCTAACTAAGCCCAAGGCCCTCCTAATAAAGCCTAGAAGGTCTAAAAACTTAGAAGGTTATGTAGGAGTTATTGGTAGTGGGCCTGCAGGATTATTTGCAGCTCTTAGATTATGTGAATATGGATATAAGCCTATTATATTTGAACGTGGTAAAAAAGTAGATGAGAGAGATCTATCTATCGATAACTTCTACGCCAATGACGATTTGGATATAAATTCTAATATACAATTTGGTGAAGGAGGAGCTGGGACTTATTCTGATGGAAAATTAAATACTCGTGTAAAGAGTGAATATATCACCCATGTGTTTGAAACTTTCGTTGGATTAGGAGCACAAAAAGAAATTATGTGGGATTACAAACCACATATAGGTACTGATATCCTAAAAGTTGTAACAAAAAACCTAAGATCTAAGATAATAGAGATGGGAGGAACATTCTATTTTGATACTTTAGTTGAAAATATAATTATAAAAGATAATAAAGTAGTAGGAGTAGATACCGCATCTCATGGAAATAGGGTGAAAATAGATATAGAGCATTTAGTTTTAGCCATAGGTCATAGTGCTAGAGATACTTATAGAATGCTACATAAAAATGGTGTATTCATGGAAAATAAACCATTTGCCATGGGAACAAGGATAGAGCACCCTAGAGCTGCTATAGATAGGATGCAGTATGGAAAATTTGCTAACCATGAAAATCTAGAAGCTGCCACATACAGTATGACGCATAACAATAAATCAGAGAGTAGAGGGATCTTTTCATTCTGTATGTGTCCTGGAGGAGTTATAGTAAATGCTGCTTCTGAAAAGAATACAAGTTTGGTCAATGGCATGAGTTACTCTAAAAGAGATGGGGAGTTTAGTAACTCCGCTATTGCAGTAGGGATTAAGGCCAATGAATTTGGTGAACATCTATTTAGTGGAATGGAATATCAAGAAAAATTAGAAAAAGACGCTTATAATGCTGTAGGAAACTATGGAGGAGTAGCACAGAGAGTCGTAGACTTTATGAAAGATAAAAAATCTACTTCTTTACCTAAGAGTAGTTATCCTATGAGGATGAAATCTCAAAATTTAAATGAATTTTTTCCAGATGTAATAAAGAAAAATATGAAGTTAGCTTTCCATCAGTGGAAAAAAATGCCTAATTTT
>NZ_JBATVM010000245.1:0-4043 GCF_049671765.1 Psychrilyobacter sp. | reverse complement strand
TCCTATCAATACTCTATTCTCTGCTATACTAGCTAGGTCTTTTTTTACTGCGGCTTCTCCACCACTAGATATAGAAAAAATCCCCATAATGGAGGCTACTCCTATTATTATTCCCATAAGAGGTACCGCACTACGGAGTTTATTTCCCATAATAATTTTCTTTACCATCCAAAAAACCATTTTTTTCTCCCCTAAACTTTTTATACAAACATCACAAAACAAAACTTTCAACACAGAGACTCGGAGGACACTGAGATGCGCAGAGTTTTTTTTGACACAGATTTCACAGATCTAAAACCTAAACCTTCATCACAAAGAAATGAGATAATGAGCTCACAAAGGAAAAACTAGAAAGCTCACTGAGTTTCTTTTTTTCTGTCGCAGATTACACAGATTCACCCAGATTTTGCATAACAACTCTTTCTATTTCTAAACTTTTATTGCCAAAATTAATTATGATCCCGACTTTTTTTCCTGTAGCCTTAAGATAATTTGCTATTTGAGCTTTATGAATTTCAATTATTTTTGAAGTACATTTTAATTCTAATATTATCTTATCTTCTACAATTATATCGGCTATATAATCACCAATAATTTTCTTTCTAAAACTTATTTTAATTGGTTCTTGTTGTCTTGATTTCAGATTTTTTTCTTCAAATAATATCATTAAAGCATTTTCATATACTTTTTCTAAAAATCCGGTTCCTAACTCTCTATGTACTTCCATAGCTAAACCAATAATTTCATAAGATAATTCTTTATATAAAAATTCTTTCATATTTATCACTCCATAAATAATCTGCGTCAGTCTGCGTAATCTGCGACTAAAAGTTTTTTTCTCCGTATTCTCTTCTTTTCCCTCTGTGTATCTCCGTGTCCAATTGTTTTTCTTCGTGTCCATTCGTATAATTCGTGACTAGTTTTTTCTATCTTTTCATTTTCAATTATCTTTCCTACTTCACCAGTACCTTCTCCCCATCTCTCACCTTAAACGGATTCACCACTACTTTTGTTCCTTCAGGTAGATTTAAAACTTCGTATTTAGACAGTGTCTTCATCCCTGTTTGTATCTCTACTTTTCTAGCCCTACTATTTTCTATTATATAAACATAAGTTTTTCCATTTTCTTCGATTACAGAAAAAGCATCCACTACATTTATACCATTAAGTTCTTTACCAGATATTTCTACTCCTACATTAACTCCTGGTAAAAGACCTATAGATCCATCTAGTTCTACAGTAGCAGTCAGATATCTTTCTTCATTATTTCCATTTTTTATTACTTTAGCTACACTTGAGATTGAAATTACTTTTCCACTATATTTTTTTTCTTCCAATGATCCTTTAGAGATAATATCTACATTAGCTCCTGTAGTTACACCTTGAGATTGATATATAGGTATTAGTACTTTTACTTCTAATCCACTATCTAGAGATGCAAAGTTTAATAGAGGTTTTCCTGGCGTTGCCATCATTCCATTTTCTACAAAAACGTCAGTTATTATTCCATTTTCTGGAGCAGTCATATTCTGACTCATCTCTTTTAATTCCTCATTTAAACTATTTGATTTTATCTTTAGTCTCTGTTTAACTAGAGATATATCTTGAATTACATTGTTATATTCCAAATCTTTTAATGCTGCATCTGTAATATATTTATTTGCTTCTAAAGAGGATACTCCATCTTGCTCTAATAATTCTTTCATAGTTTTAGCAGTACTGTTAGCATTATTTAACTGAAATTTTACAACCTTTTCCCTTCTTTCTAATTCAATTACTTGTTTTTCCAAAATCTCAACTTCTAATTTTTTTTCTTCTAACTTCATAGAAACATTAGAAACCCCTGTATTTTCAAATCCATCAGTTCCTACACCACTAAATTTAATCAATTCCTCTCCAGCTTTTACCATAGTTCCTGGTTTTATCTTTACTTCATCTACCATCATAGGAACTTTCTTATATAGTCCATAAGTTTTCTTTGCATTTACTATTCCTTCAAATTTTAAATTTTCAGAAATATCTTCATTACTTATCTTTACTAGTCTCACTGAAGCCATATCTTTTGTATTTCTATTTTTTAATACTGTATATCCTCCTCCAATAACTAAAAGAGCTATCACAGCTATAATTATTTTGTTTTTCATTTTCATCTCCCTAAATATCTAAAACTTTTTTGACGCAGAAAAATTTATAAAACTCGAATATCGTATGGGTAATTCATGAATTACCCCTCCATAAATTCAAAACACTTGATTCTTCATCACTAAGAACATGTATCGTTGTCTGAGCGCAGTCGAAGACAGCACCCGCGTTCTATGCTTTTTTTATCTTTTCATTTTCAATTATCTTTCCCTATCTCCAGGCATTTTCATATGTATCTATTGCTAACATCAATTCCCTTTGTAGAGTATAATAACCTTCCTCTGTTACTCTTTGTTTATCTACACTATCCAAATATTCAAATGAACTCATAAGGGAATTATTATATCTTAGTGTATCTATAGTGGCATTTTCATCAGCTATCTCCACCTTCATCTCTTGAGCTTCTAGTTGTTTAGACAGTGTAATCATATTACTATACTTTTCTTTCAGTTCTAATTTTACTTCATCTTTCATCTTTGTCAGATCTATATTTGCCTGATCTACCCTATATTGATTTTGAGCTACAGTATCCATATCTGCACCCCAATTAAATATATTCCAATTAAATCCCACACCAATTCTATATGAGTCTTTACCATCTCTCTCATTTTTAAAATTCTTTTCAAATCCTATTCCTACCTTTGGATAGTATGCTGCTCTAGCTATATTTACATCTCTCTCACTTTCTTTAAGATCTATCTCTGTACTCTTAACCTTGCTTCCCTCATTTAATGCTTTGGTAATATCATTATCTAATAAAAATTTATTTAAATCCAGTGTTTTATAGTCAAATTCAGCTATATTTAAAGGCTCATCCATAGATATCCCTAATAATATTTGTAACTCATATGTTTTTATCTCCGATTGTTGTTTTACTCCTAAAAGAGTCACTTCATTACTTAATATATCACTCTGCACCCTAAGTACATCTGATTTTTTTACTAATTTATTGTTATTGTAAAGTTTTTCTAGTCTTTCCCTTTGTTTTTTTAGTGTTTTGTTTACTCCGTCCAAAATATCGGCTTGTTTTTTTAAATTTAATACTTCAAAATACTTTTTTATGACCTCTTTTCTCATGTCATATTTTAACAAAATATTACTTAAAGATGCTTTTTCTACTTCTAACTTAGATTTTTTGTATTCATTGGTAAGTTTTCCACCTGTAAAAAGAGGCATAAAAATCCTAGCTTCTACCCCTATACTCTTATCAAATGGATTTAAGTTATTGTCATAGCTAGTATCCTCTGGGTCTATACTAAGAGATACTTTAGGCAAAAATGCTTTCATTTTCTTTTTTTCTTCTAGTTTTTTTATATCCAGAGTAATTCTTCCCCTTCTTATCTCTGGATTTTCATTTTCTGCAATTTTAAGTGCTTCTTCTAAATTTAAATCTTTTGAAAAAACATTTAATGAAGCTATTGCCATCAATGCCAGTATCATAATTTTTTTCTTCATCTATATTCCCCTCTATAATCTCGTTATTTATTATTTTTTCAGGATTACCCATGAGTAACCTTTCCCTAGTTTTTCTACCTAATTTATTATCTATCTCTTTTATTATATCTTCTAATTCATAGTTTCTGTATTTTCTATCATGGACATCACTAGCCAAAATATCTATAAGGCCTAGCTCTATCCACTTATATATTTCTTTTTTATGTCTCAAGGATTTCAGATTTACTTGGATCACAACTCCTAGTTTTTTTAATTCATATAGAGTTTTTACTTTTATAAATGGATACCTTTCCACATGAGCCAAAACTGGTTTATACCCTAAATTTATAATTAGTTCCAATGATTTTTCTAGTGCTACCTTTGTCATTCCTGGGATAGCTTCTACCAAAAGATAATCACTTTTATTTAAAGTTTTTACTTTTTTTTCTTTTAAGGCCGAAAGACCT
>NZ_JBATVM010000244.1:0-12356 GCF_049671765.1 Psychrilyobacter sp. | reverse complement strand
GTATTTACACTAAAAATTATAATTATATCTGTAGGAGTTTCTTCCTTTATAGGAATAGCCTTTGGAGTAGTTCCTGCCAGAAAAGCTTCTTTACTAAACCCAATTGATGCTCTAAGAAGTGACTAATAAAATTTTAAAATCAAAATATATTAACATTTTAAGGCCTTTGAAAAAAGGTCTTTTTTTCAATATAAAAAGGACATAGATTGCTCTATGCCCTTTCATATTATAATTTATACTTTTAATCCCACCTAGGTTATAAAACCATAGAAAAGATTAAATTACTTCTTTTTCATTTGAGGGAATAATAATACGTCTCTAATAGATTCAGAACCTGTTAATAACATTACTAATCTATCAATACCAATTCCTAACCCTCCTGTTGGTGGAAGACCATACTCTAATGCATTGATGTAATCTTCGTCAACTACTGCATTGGCTTCGTCATTACCTTTTGTAGCTTCTGCTACTTGATCCATAAATCTTGATTTTTGATCAGCTGGATCATTTAACTCTGAGAATGCGTTTCCATATTCTCTTGCATCTATAAATAACTCAAATCTATCTGTAAATCTACCATCATTTTTTGTTCTCTTCGCTAATGGAGAGATCTCTACTGGATGACCCATTACAAATGTAGGTTGTACTATTGTATCTTCACATTTTTGCTCAAAGAATTCATTGATGATATGTCCTACTGTATCCATATGAGGTGCTAAGTTTATTCCATTTGTTTTTGCTAATTCTTTAGCGGCTTCTACACTCATCTCAGGCCAAAAATCTACACCAGTAACATCTTTGATTATGTCA
The DNA here is from genome assembly GCF_049671765.1 of Psychrilyobacter sp. Classification (NCBI taxonomy): domain Bacteria; kingdom Fusobacteriati; phylum Fusobacteriota; class Fusobacteriia; order Fusobacteriales; family Fusobacteriaceae; genus Psychrilyobacter; species Psychrilyobacter sp. Next base: position 11,546 of record NZ_JBATVM010000244.1, on the reverse strand, counting down.
ACCATATGTATTCTTGCAAACCCTTCTAATTTTATTTCTTTACCATTGTATACAACATCAGTTGTTCCAAGTACTTCTTTTGCAGTATTTGTAATAATCTCTTCTGTAAGATCCATTATATCTTCAAAGTCAGCATATGCTTGATATAATTCCATCATAGTAAATTCTGGGTTATGTCTAGTAGATATACCTTCATTCCTAAAACTTCTATTGATTTCAAATACTTTATCAAATCCACCAACAATTAATCTCTTTAGGTATAATTCTGGAGCTATTCTTAAATATAATTCCATATCTAAAGTATTATGATGCGTTACGAATGGTTTTGCTGAAGCTCCACCAACGATTGGATGCATAATAGGAGTTTCTACTTCTAAGAAATCTTTCTTAGTTAAGAATGCTCTTATAAAACTAACTATTTTTGCTCTAGTTATAAATGTTTGCTTTACATCTCTGTTCATGATAAGGTCTACATATCTTTGTCTATATCTAGTTTCCACATCTGTTAAACCATGAAATTTATCTGGTAATGGTTTGATATTTTTAGATAAAAATTCAAATTCAATTGCTCTTAGAGTGAATTCTCCTTTTCCTGTTCTAAATACTCCACCTTTAATCCCTATAAAATCTCCAGTTCCAATTTTGCTCATTATTTCAAATGCTTTGTCTCCAACTACATCTTTTCTGATATAAAATTGGATTCTTCCAGTTTGGTCTTCAATATGACCAAATACTGCTTTTTTTCCTGCTGGTCTAAATGCCATGATTCTTCCTGCAGTTTGAAATGTTTCATTATAATTTTCAGGGTCTTTGTCAAACTCAACCTCTGAATTTATAATATCCTCTACCATATTTAGCTTGCTGTACTTCCTACCAAATGGTTCGATTCCCATTGCTTTGATCTCTTCTACCTTGTTCCACTTGTCTAAGACAATGTGGTCATTGCTTTCAACTGTTTGATTCATTCTCGACCTCTTTCTCTAATTTATTTTTATTTAATTTTTCTATTTTTAATATATATATTCTTCCCCTATTACTAAGGGTAGTGTTTGGAAATTTTTTAATCAATGTACTAAAATATTCAGAACTTTCATCATAATCTTCTAAGTTATAGTAGATCATTCCACCTAAATAATAATACTCTCCAAAAAACTCATTATCTAAAACTTTAACATCTATTGATTTCAAGTTTTTTTCTGCCAATTCTAATTCATTTAGATTATAATATAAATCTGCTAATTTATAGTAGATATTATTTTTTAATTCATACGGTATATCTTTTTTTAGAGATTTTTTATAGTAAAGTTCAGCTTCTTGTAGCCTTCCTTCACTAGTATATTTTTCAGCAGTCCCAATATATTTTTCAAGTTTTTTTCTATCTAAATATTTTGTTTCTATTTGTTTGATTTCATCTAGGTCTTTAGGGGTTGCCCCTGATTTTAGTGCTTCATAACTACTCTTATCACCTATTTCCAAATATATAAGAGCTAATTTCCCCAAATTTCTACTAGTTTTATAATTGATTAACGCCTTATTATAATCTTTTAATTGATAATAATAATTCCCTAAATAGTTTAATACTTTTGAAGTAGGTTCAATTGATTTTTTAGCTTCCGCTAATTTAATGACTCCTAAACTATAATTTTTATAATTTATTGAAGCATCTAAATACTCTAGTTCATATTTCCCATCATAGGTAGATAATTTTTCTAAAAAACTAAGATATTCCTCTGTTTCACCTAGTTCTTTCAAGGCATTTAAATAAATTTTGATTATCTCTTCCTTTTTTTCATCATCCAGTTTATATTTACTTACCAGCAATTTCGAGATATTTCTCACCATATGGTAGTTTTTATTCTTTTCATTTAATTCTAAAGCGTAAAAAAGGCCCTTTTCTATCCCATCTGAATCCGGGAAAAAAGTCTCTAAAAGTAATAAATTTTCATTTAAAAAATTAAAATCTCCCTCATTGTAGGAGTCTTCTATATTATTTTCTATATCTTCTATAAATGGTTGATACTTCGAACTTTTTTTAAAAATTATCTCTTTTGTCATCTGATTTGTTTCTGTAAAAGATATCTTATATTCTCCTATACTAGAGAAAGCGATACTCAAGTCTTTCCCCGTCTTTTTAAAATCTACTAGGGATTTTTTATAAGTTTTCCCTACTATTTTTAGCTTCTTTATATCCGATATATTTTTAAATTCAATCTTTTCATCCAAAGCTAAATCTATTTCTTTCCCATTTGGAATGGTCTTAAAGTCATATTCAACTGTTTTGACTCCATTAGGTTCTAACTCTCCTAAAAGAAAATTAATGTTTTGCTTATCTATCCCATTTGAGTATATTTTTTCATATCCTCCATAGAATGAAGATAGTTCTTTGATTATTTTTTTGTTAACTTCATCAATTTTTTCAGAATTGTCCACAGAACCATAAGATCCTATGTTAACCCACAATAAGATGGTTATAAATAATATTAATTTTTTCATCTCATCCTCCAAAGGTTAATTTTAAATAAAAATAGAGCAATCTCTTGCTCTATTATATCAAATTTTTTATATTTTTACCATAAATTATAGTTCGTCTATCTTTAGAGTCAATTCATTTACAACTGAATTTCCTTCAATGATAGAATATACAGCTTTAATTTTTTTTTCTTCTATGGTAAGAGACTTAGTAAAAATTTCAAAATTTCTACTCATATATGATGCTCTATAAGAAAAACTTGTCTTTTGATTTTCTTTTAAGAGTTTATTACTGTTTATATCTCCATTCCTTAGAATTTGCACCTTATCTTTTAAAACAAATATTTTCACCTTTGCATATTCGTCGGAATACATATATTTAACACCTATTTTATTATCTTCTTTGGTGGCATCAAAAGTAGCATCATAATTTTCTCCGAAACTATCTGTTGTTCTTATCCTTAATTTCATCTTCTAATCTCCCATTAAACCAGATATAAACGAGTCTACATCTTCTTCACTTTCAGAATAATCTTCATCTTCAAAATATTCTTCTGTGTCCCCAGAACCTGTAGTTATTTTATCTTCCCTTTCGTAGTAAGAATCATCATCCCAATCACCGATATCTGTACCACCGGCATAATACTCCTCTTCCCAGTTATCTAAAATATCTGATGCTTCATCCTCTTCTTCTACCAATTTTACTCTTTCTTCATCTTCTATATATATGAAAACATACCTTTTACCATCTATATTTTCACCAATTAAATATTCATCTCCAAACATTACTATATCTCCTATTACAGATATATCATATTCTTCATCTTCTATTATATATTCAAAATTTTCTCCAACAGCATACATTTTTCCCACCTCACTTATGATATTTACTATTCCCTAATATACTAAACCAACGATAAACTTGCTCAAATAATATAAGTCGCATTAATTGATGAGGAAATGTTAAGTCTGAAAAACTCATTCTTAGATCTACAATATTTCTAACTTCCTTGGTAACCCCATAAGATCCTCCAATAATAAAGTTAATTGTACTGTTCCCGTTGACTGTTATTTGTTCTATTTTTTTAGCCATTTCTTCCGATGAAAACTTTTTTCCACCAATATCCATTAAGATAGAGTACCCTTTATTTTTAGAGATATTCTCTATTATTTGTTTGGCTTCTTTCTCCATGGATTGATTTCTATTTTTATCATTCCCATCTTCCTTTAATTCAATAACTTTTAATCTTGTATAGGCAGACAATCTCTTTGTAAACTCATCTATTCCCATATTGATATATTTTTCTTTTACTTTCCCTACGCAAATAATATTTACATTTACCATCCTTATCTCCCTACTCAAGATTTCTAGTCTCTAGTTAATTCTACACAAAAATACAAAATTTCCTATTTTTTTGTTTTTTGTGCTTTCTACTATTTTATAGACGCTCAATAACTCTTTTTCCCTAAAAGTATTATTTTCTATTAAACTTTTTATTCATCTCATCAAAAGTCATCTTTAATATTATAGGTCTTCCATGGGGACACGTATATTTTCCTACCTTATGAAGATCTGATATCAAAGTTTCCATCTCATCAAAAGTAAGTTTTTCCCCTGCCTTTATAGCGTTTCTACAAGACATCGATATAATAACTTTCTCCCTTGGGTCGTTGCCTCCTAAATTTTCTAAAAGATGTCTAAATGTATCTTCTATACTCACTCTAAAGTTAAATATAGGAACTCCTCTAATTAATATTTCGTTATCACAAAATTCCTCTACTTCAAATCCAAATTCACTAAATAACTCTAAATTACCTTTTACAATTTCGGTTTCATAGCCTGTTAACTCTAGTTTTATAGGGACTAATAAGTTTTGAATAGATATTTTTTTGTTATAATGCTTTTCTTTTAATTTTTCATAGAGAATCCTTTCGTGAACAATATGTTGATCATAAATCTCTAATTCATCCTCTGTTTCAACTAGGATATACATATTATGAAGCTGGGCTAAAACTCTGTAATTAGTTTTGACCTTTTCTTCTTCTTGTGGATCACTGTAAATTTCATTATTTTGTCTCTCGTCTACAGGGATCTTTTTAATCTCAATTAGTTTGTTTATTTTTTCTAGATTCTTTTGATTTTCTCTACTTTCATCTTTTTCATCTTCATATTCAAATTTACTTTCTTTTATTTCGAAATTAGAAACATCAGAAGGTAGAGTTGCTTCGTATTCCTGGCTATATTTATTAGCTTTAGCTATTCTCTCGGTCACCTTATTCTCTAGCTTTTCTTCGTTTATTAGGATAGATTGCTCTGTTTTTATAACCTTATTGCCTGTAGAAGTTATCAAGTTTTCTAACTCATCAAAATCTAAAAGATTATTTTTTTCTGAACTTTCAACCACATCCTCCTGAACTTTTAAAGAGATAGAATTCTTTCTGTCATCCATATAGATAGCATCGGTTAACTGATCTAATATTTCCTTGTATACACCATTTTCATCCACAAATTTAACTATTTTTTTAGAGGGATGAACATTGACATCAACTAAATCAGGTGAAATATTAAAAAATATTATTGTAAAAGGATATTTCCCCTTTACTAATTTAGTATAATAAGCATCTAAAACTGCTTTTTCAATAGTTTTAGATTTGACATACCTTCCATTTACATAGGTATAGATAGAATCTTTATTAGATTTTAGGAGGTTCATATTTCCCCAATATCCCAAAGAAAATTTTGTCGAATTTTTTAATGTATTTCTACCAAATAATTCTACAATTGTATTTTCTCCACCACGACCGCTAGTTTTTACGACTTCCCTTCCATCTAAAAGTAAAGAAAATGAAACTTCGGTATTGTATAGAGCTTCCTTTAAAACAATCTCCCTTATTCGTGCATATTCAGTAGATTTTTTTCTCAAAAATTTAAGTCTTGCTGGAGTATTAAAAAACAGATCTTTAATAAATATCTCTGTTCCCCCTGTTCTAGATATCTCCTCATACTTAGTAATCTTACCGGCATTCAAATTTATCTTATGCCCAATCTTAGAATCATTGGTTTTACTAGAAATAATCATCTTAGATATAGATCCGATAGAAGCCAGAGCTTCGCCTCTAAATCCATAGCTAGTAAGATTAAAAATATCCCTTTTATCTTTAATTTTACTAGTAGCATGTCTCTCTACACATAAGAACAAGTCTTCCTTTCCCATTCCTTTTCCAGTATCCACAAGCCTCACATCTCGACCATTATTTTTTACCTCTATTCTAATCGAATCTGCTTTTGCATCTAAAGAGTTTTCTATCAATTCCTTAATCATGCTAGCTGGATTCTCAACTACTTCTCCTGCTGCGATTATATTAGACACACTTTCATCTAGTATTCTTATCTTACTCATATAATATTGCCCCTTCTAAAAAATAGCCTTAATATTATAGCAAAATTATAAAATTCTGACCATTTCTTTTTTAGTTTAATGATTTTATTTTTTTATTTAATTTATTATACCCTATTTTTGTCCCTTAAAACAAAAAAATAAGTTACTTTTTATTGTCAAATCTGAATCATCTATTTTTATGGTATACTCTAATTAATATAAGTATAATTAACACTATTTTTCAGTACCTAAATATACAAAAATAAAAGTAACCTAATAATTCAAATATTAATTAAAAAGGAGATTTTCATGAAAAAAATTATCTTACTGTATATATTTATTTTTACTACTCTATTCCCTTCAGATGGTATAGAAGGGTATAAAGCCTTTATGCAGGCAAAAAATCATTATCTAAACGAAAATTTTGATCAAGCAAAAATAGAATTTGAAAATTTTATAGAGATCTATAAAAATTCTAAACTAGTTAATTCTCATTACCCTGATTACTATATTGCAATGAACTACTATGAGATCGGAGAGATGAAAAACGCTCTTAAATATTTAGAATCATCTATCTATACTCCTAAATATTTTAAATTTTTAGGATTTAAAAAATCCAATTTCTTTGAATTTAAAAGGGGATTTTATCTAGGTGAGATCTACTCTCGTTTAGGATATTTTACCAACGCACACTATCAATATTTAACTCTTATAAAAGATTATTACTCCCCAAGTTTAGAACCTTTTGAAAAAAAATCACTTAATATCCTTGCCTCTAAAGATCCTTATTACAATTATATATTAGAGATCAAGTATAAAAATAACTATAAAAATATCGACAAATTAAAAAGTAATGACCTACAAATGATAGGACACTATCTATATTCCAAAGGACTCTTCTTAGAATTTTACAAAGCTTATAAAAATTCTATTAATTCTTCTTCTAATAATAAAGAGATTGTTATAGGGACACTAAATATATTAGAAGAAGCAAACCAATATGATCTTATGATAGAACTCATAAAAAACCAATTTAGCTCTGGAAACATAGACACCGATTACTATTATTATTGGGGAAATGCCTTAAAAAAGGCCAACAAACCATTGGAAGCTATAGAAAAATATAAATTAGTAGATAAATCTCCATATCTAGAAAGATCTATATATTCCATTGGAAGAATTTATTTTATTTTAGAAAATTATGAAGAATCAATCCTGTGGAGTAAAAAATTAAATAACGATAAGGCCCATGAGCTATTGACACGGTCTTATTTTAAATCATCCCAAATGGATCTATTTAAAGAATCTGCAATTAAATATATACAAGCTTATCCAAATTCTAACCTAGCTGGTTATTATAGAAATATGCTATATAACGAAAGTAAAAATCCAAATTACTTAAATTGGATAATAAAACACAACTTGAATTCTTATTACTATCAAGTAGCTTTCAATATCACGAAAACCACTAGAGTATTAGAAGAATATCCTATAGATTATAAAAAGCGTCTCCACAAAGACTCTCTAGCCGTACTAGATCAACTGGCTGAATTGGGTGATCCTCAGTTATTAATTATTGAATCTGATACCCTTAATTTCCCCAAAGATAAGATTTTTGAAACTTTTATTAAAACATCTTATTTAGAAAAAATAAAATTGTATGATCTAGCTATGAAATCCTCCCTTTCAAATGAGGAAGAGTTTTCTAAATATTCAAACCTTTATCCCTATCTGTATCCTAGGTATTATGGTGATTTAGTTAAGAAATACAGTAAAAAATATGATGTGGAAGAGGCACTTATCTTCAGTCTTATTAAAGAAGGAAGTAAGTTTGATACTGATTTAATTTCAAAGAGTACTTATTTTGGGCTTATGCAGTTAGATCTTAAAACAGCAAAACTATATGATCCTAATATAACTACGACGAAACTTTTAAATCCCGATATAAATATTAGTATTGGAGTTCGACATTTAGAATATCTTTTATCTAATTCCCATGACAATACCAGCCTGACCATTGCTAGTTTTCATGATGGAAAGGATCTAATTTCTACCTGGAAATTAGATAAAAATGGAGATATAGATGTGGAACAAATACCATATTCAGCCTCACAAAAATTTATAAAGAGAGTTATCACTAACTATTACAAATATAAAGATCTCTATAAAGACTAAAGAAAAATCTACCTTGAAAGGGGTAGATTTTTCTTCTTTTTCTTCCATTGACAAACTTAAATTTACAAGCTAAACTGTAATATCGATATTCGATATCAATTGATGATATTAGGAGGAATTATGGAAGAAAAAATATTAAGAAAATTATTTCTAGGATTTATCCAGCTACATATCTTGAGACATGGCAGTAAAAAACCAATCTATGGAGTATGGCTTATGGATCATCTAAAAGAACACGGTTACAATATGAGTTCTGGAACTATCTATCCTCTTTTAAAAAATATGTGTAGAGACGGACTACTTTCCTTAGAAGAAAAAAAAGTAGAAGGAAAGATAAGAAAATATTATACGACTACAGATTTAGGTAAGATAGTTTTAAAGAAAGGCGAAGAAAAAGTCAGTGAGTTAAGCAAAAATATGTAGGGAGGTTATTTGGATGATAAAGTTAGAACAGATAAATTTGATGTTAAAACAACAGCCAATATTTATAAATTTAAATTTGCATATTAAAAAAAATAATAAAATTCTCCTAAAGATGCCTTCTGGAGCTGGGAAAAGTACTCTCCTAAAGGTAATTATGGGTTATATTCCTATAAATAGTGGAAATATTCTTATTGATAATGAAGTTTTAGGACAAAATAATATAGACAATCTTCGCCAAAAATTTGCCTATATCAGTCAAAATATATCTTTCACTGAAGAAAGTGTAGAAAAATACATAGAGCTTATATTTTCATTTCAAAAAAACAAGGGAATTAAGTTATCTAATTCTACTCTATATAAACTCTTGGAAAATTTCGATTTGAATAAAAGTATATTGAAAAAATCTCCCTTACTCTTATCGGGAGGAGAAAAACAGAGAATTGCACTCATATTAGTTTTACTTTTAGACAGGGAGATCCTCCTCCTAGATGAGGTAACTTCTGGACTAGATCACGATTTAAAAATAAAAGTTATCAAAATTATAAAAGATTTAGATAAGACCGTTATCATCTCATCACATGACAATCAATGGCTAGATTATGACGAATTTGAAGTAGTAGGGTGGTGATCTTATGAATATATCTTTTTTTAACATTTTATTCCTTTTAATCCCGCTTTTTTTATTAATTTTAGGATTGAAATTTTTCAGAATAAATCTACTAAAGAGGTCTATTACCTCTATTACACGAATGATTATCCAATTATTTTTAGTAGGAGTTTATCTAGAGTATATTTTTAAATTTAACAACTGGGCTATAAACTTTTTTTATATCCTTATCATGGTCATAGTTGCATCTCTTTCCACTATAGATGTCGTCAAGTTAAACTATAAGAAATTTACCTTGCCTCTATTTGGGTCTATATTTTTATCGTGGTCTATAGTCTATACCCTGTACCAATTTATAATTTTACACGATATTAATTTTTTTGAATCTAGATATATTATCCCTGTTAGTGGGATGCTCTTAGGAAATTTATTACAGGGACAAATTATATTTTTAAATAACTTTTTTACACAAATAAAAGATGGCGAGGATTCATATTTTTTTCTTCTGTCCATGGGAGCCACAAAATTTGAGGCCCTTCGAGAGTTTTATACAAAATCCATCCTATCATCTTTACAACCTGGCCTTGCAAATATGGCTACCATAGGATTAGTAGCTCTACCAGGGATGATGACAGGACAAATTTTAGCTGGTGCTTCTCCATTTACAGCTATTAAATACCAGATAAGTATCATGCTTGCTATTTTTTGTATAAGAGGCTTATCTCTTTTGTTTACAACCTTTGCTATAAACCAAATTGCATTTGATCGGTTCAGTAGGTTAAAAAAAGACGTATTTAGATAAACTTCAAACTTAAGATTATTTATTTAAACACAAAATATATACTTAATCTTAAGTATATATTTTGTGCCTTTTCAATATTTACTTGATATATAACTTTTTATATCGTATTATCTGAATATATAAATAAACAGATTATGTGCAGGAGGTAAAATTTGTTATATTACAAAGATGATCCAGAATTATTTGAAAATAAAGCTAGTGTATTAAAAGTTCTATCGCATCCTATAAGGTTATGCATAGTAAAAAACTTAATTGCAGTAAAAAAAGCAAATGTAACTCAAATGCAACATTGTTTAGAGGCCCCACAATCTACAATATCGCAACACTTATCTAAATTAAAGGCTCAAAAAATTATCAAAGGGGAGAGGAAAGGCTTAGAAATTTATTATTCTATCTCTAATGAAAAAATAATAAAAATCATCGAAGTTCTTTTTTGTGAATAAAAATTAAAGATAGAGGGGGGAGAAACAATGAATGTTATAGAAAAAATTAAAACTGGAAATTGACCTATGTTCAAAATCTTAGGTTTAAGATTTGGGAAAAAGGGTAAAGCATTCGACATCTCAAAAGACGAAGCTTTGAAGTTATTAGAAAGCGATAATACAATAGTCTTAGATGTCAGAACTCCAAAGGAAATAATTGCCGTTCCTTCTTTAGTTGAAGATGCTATCACGATAGATTATGAGGATAAAAACTTTGAAAATGAAATAAAAAAATTAGATAGAAATAAAACTTATTTAGCTGTATGTACCCGTGGAAATTATGCTAGGGGTGCTTGCATTACCATGAAAAAAAATGGATTTAAATCTATCAAAAGTCTTAAGGGTGGCCTCAACGCTTTTAATAGTTGCTCTACATGAGGATAAAAATTATCTTCTGGTAGGAGATACCTATATTTATTAAAAAGGCTACTTCTATGTATAATACATAGAAGTAGCCTTTTTAATTATTCCCAATTTTTAAACCACTGATCTACTGAATTTTCAAAATTTTCCATAAAATCAGAATTGGTTTTTCTATTATAAAATTCCTTTACAAAAGTTTTCCCTTTATTAGAATCTTTCATATCAAATTCTTTTTCCTTAGGTTCAAACATTATCTTTAATTCTGTTTTGTCTAACTTTTTATATTTTTCATCAAAAACAATAAATTTCCTATTAAATCTTTCTCTTTTTACCCTCTTATAATCCTCTGGATAATATCCAAAGGTCAACATCCCTAAAGGTATCGTATAATCTGGCAGTTCCAATAATTCTTTATGGTACTCATAATTTTCTAGTATATCTCCTATATAACAACTTCCTATTCCTAGACTTTCTCCTGCAATCACAGCATTTTCAGATGCTATCATGGTATCTTCAAAAGCTAAAAGCATCTCTGCATTCCCTGGTTTTCTGCCTTTACTCTCGTATACACCTTCATTTTTATAATAGGTATTCCACTTATTAAAATCAGCAACAAAGATAAGTATATCGGAAGCGGTCCCTATAAATGGCTGAGAATCACAAGATATCGCCAATTTTTTCATAGTTTCCTTATTTTGAATATGAATAATTGAGTACATAACCATATTCCCAGCTGTAGGAGCATTAATTGCAGATTCTATTATTTTATCCATATGTTCACTTGATATTTTTTTCTTATCATACCATCTGAGAGATACTCTGTTATTTATAGTTTTCAAAGTTTC
>NZ_JBATVM010000243.1:0-9448 GCF_049671765.1 Psychrilyobacter sp. | reverse complement strand
AAATAAAAGCTGTATTTTTATTTGTTAGTAGTCCTAAATTAAATAAACTACACCTCCAGACTCTGGCATCTATAGCAACATTAATTAAAGATGAAAAATTTCAAGAAAAATGGTTAGAAGCCAAAGATGAAGATTATTTAAGAGATCTAATTTTACTTAGAAAAAGAAAAAAGAAAAGAAAATAATTTTTTAAAACGTCACTAGATTTTTGTGATGTTTTTTATTACTACATTATATATTTTATAGTGCTTAATTTTCTCTTAATAAATTAGTTTTTTCTTGATGAATCAGTTTGAAATCCCATAAAAATAGAGTATACTTAGATTATTAAAATATATTAATGAGGTGATGTTATGGAACTTAAAAAAGAACTTGGATTTATGGATGTATTCAGTATTTCATCTGGAGCTATGATTAGTTCCGGTATTTTCATACTGCCTGGAATAGCCTTTAGTAAGGCAGGTCCAATGATGATTTTAGGTTATATTCTAGGCGGATTAATCGTACTTATAGGTACACTTTCTGTTATTGAACTAATTACCGCAATGCCAAAAGCTGGTGGAGATTATTTCTTTATTATGAGAACCCTTGGACCACTTATAGGTACCATATCTGGTGTTCTTAGCTGGTTTGCAATCTGTTTAAAAACAGCTTTTGCAATCTTTGGTATAGCTGGGGTTGTTGGTGGGATTTTCTATGGAGATGCTATGGATCATCAAACCTTAATAGTAATTTCATCTTTAGTCACTACAGTATTTTTAATTTTAAATATTGTTGGAGTTGAAGCCGCTAGTAAATTTGAAACTGTTATAGTTACAGGTTTATTATTATTAATGGGAATGTTTATAGCTGTTGGAATGTTTAATGTTAATCTCGAATATTTTAATCCATTTATTCAAATATATGATGTTGTAAATGGTAAATTAGAATTAGTAAGCACTGGTTCCCCACTTAGCTCTTTAGGAGCAGGCCTTATAGTTTCTAGTGCTGCTCTTATTTTTGTATCTTTTGGTGGTTTACTCACTGTAGCATGTGTCTCTGAAGAAGTAAAAAAACCTAAAAAAAATATTCCTAAAGGATTAATTTCTTCCATAATTGTTATTATATTCGTATATGGTGCCACACTATTTGTTACTGTAGGAGTATTACCAGGAGAAGTATTAGCTAATTCATTGACTCCTATTGCTGATGCTGCAAGGGTCTTAGCAGGGAATCCAGGATATATTGTTATTACCGTTGCATCTTTACTAGCTTTTGTCTCTACAGCAAATGCTGGGATCATGGCAGCCTCTAGATATCCTCTAGCACTTAGTAGAGATAAATTATTTCCTTCATTTGTAGGACAAGTAAATAAAAGATATAAAACTCCTACAGTAGCTATCATCGCTACAGGGTTACTTATGGTCGGATCATTATTATTGCCATTAGAAACATTAGCTAAGACAGCATCTGCAGTAATATTAACAACATATGTTTTGACTAACCTCTCAGTAATTATTATCAGAGAAAGTAATTTATCAAATTACAGACCATCCTTTGTAGCCCCTCTATATCCCTGGGTTCAGATATTTACTATATTTGTATTTATATCTTTTATAGCCCAATTGGGAATAGCTGCTATAGAATCTAGTATTGGTCTTATTTTTATAAGTTTAGCTATTTATTTTACCTATGGAAAGAAAAATTCTAGTAAGGAGTATGCATTATTACATCTTTTAATAAGAATTACTGATAATCTTAAACTTGGGCATAATTTGGAAAGTGAATTAAGAGATATTATTCATCAAAGAGATGATGTTAAACTTACAGAATTTGATAAGATTGTTATGGATGCTCCCATTGTAGATCTGAAAAAGTTTACTAGTTTAGAAGAATTAATTAAAGTAGAAGCAGAAAAATTCTCCACTATTTTAGGGAAAGATAATTTGGAATTAGAAAATCTTTTCTTTGAAAGAGAAAACGACATAACCACTGCTATATCTGGTTTTACAGCCATTCCACATATTGTTCTAGATGATATAGACTCATTTCATATGGCTGTATTTAGATGTAGAGACGGTATTAAATTTAGTGAAAAGCATCCAGAGATAAAAGCCGTATTTTTATTTGTTAGTAGTCCTGAACTAAATAAATTACACCTTCAAACTTTGGCATCTATCGCAACATTAATTAAAGATGATAATTTCCAAGAAAAATGGTTAGAAGCTAAAAATGAAAATTATTTAAGGGATTTAATTTTGCTCAGAACAAGAAAAGAAAAAACAAGTAAAAATAAGTAAAATTTATAATAAAAACGTCACGAAAAATTTCGTGACGTTTTTTAATAAAATTAGATTTTTTGAAATCATTATAACTATATTTTTTAAATCAATGCATCTGTTTGATATACAGAAAATAAGTATTTATTTTTTTGATAAATCTTCAAAATATTTAGATCAAAAACATTGTATCTTAAAGTAACTATTTCCCCTATATATTCTTTCAATACCTCAGCACTGTATAAGTTGTTTTTAAAACGTACCCCATAATTTTGAATTTTTCTATCTGCACTTTCAAATAAAAAATCTAATTTATTAAAATCAAATAATTTATTACTCTCTGGAATGTTTTTTAAAACACCATTACATATATACTTTTCCAGGTTATAGTTTAAATACTTAATAGAAAGAGGTTCTCCTTTAAAAATATTTATAATATCTTTTTCTAAAAATCTAACAAATCTTGTTATTTCCTTATTTTTTTCTAGATTCCCATTGATATTTATATTTAATTCTTTTAAAATCTTAAAAAATTTTTCTTTATTTCCTATCTTAAAATCATCTATAAATATATTCTTTGGTTTTACCAAATAATCTTCTACTCTATTTTTTATAATTGTATCCCTAATAAGCATGAGGTAATGATCTTCCTTAATTTCTTCAGTATAGATCTTATAGTTTAATATACTATCGTCATAAACATCGTATATTATAGCTATATTAGCAACTCCTTCATTAATATTTAAATTTTTAATATGAAATTTTTCAGTCGATATTCTATATATATCATTTTGTTTTTTTATATTAGTTAAGTTTTTATTTACATATTTTTGACTAAATGGATCTAAATTAGTAGCCATCCTATATATAGTGTTGTAACTTAACTTCGTAATATTTTTATTTTTAAAAGCCGTTAAATAATTATTATAAAGGGTTGTTATATTTATATTAGGATTTTTTTTATGTTCTTTTGTTATATACTCTACAATTTTATCATCAGCTTTTCTAAAACTATCCTTATCACTCCTAGTTTTTTTAGAGAGACCCTTAGATCCAAACTCCTTATATGCTTTTATCCACCTTTTAAGTGTGCTATATGGAATCTCATGTTCACTACTAAGTTCTTTCAATTTTTTTTCCTTTTTTAAAAAAGGCTCGATTATACGATACTTATCTTTTTTCATAACTACTCCTATCTTAAATTCGCACAAAACATTTGGTAACAAATCATTTTATTTTGATTCTATGACAAATAATTAAATAAGTCAAATTTTTATAAAAAAAAAAATTTTAAAAATCTTAAAAAAAATTAATATTCAACTATCTACATCAACAAAATAGTGATTTAGTTTTATTCATTTAAAAAAAGGCTCATTTTTTTACAAAAAAATATTGACTTTTTTTAGAAAAAGTTTTATTCTAAAGCATGAAACAAAAAAGACTTGAAAGTTCCCAATTAGAACAACTAGATAAAAAATAAATCAAATATATACATTTTAGAATAAAAAATGTAGTCTTTAAAAAGTATTTTTATTCTCTAAAAAGGAAAACAAGTTTTGAGTTTGTACATAATCACTGTCACTAAAATATATAATTCAGGAGGAAATGAAGATGAAAATGTTTGCACAACTATCAAGAGTCGGTAAAGCACTGATGACGCCTATCGCAATATTACCAGCAGCTGGAATATTCTTAGCAGTAGGAGCACATGCTGATATACCATTAATGAAAAACGCAGGTGATGTTATATTTGGAAATCTACCATTACTGTTTGCAGTAGGAGCAGCTATAGGTTTAGCAGGTGGAGATGGAGTCGCTGGTTTAGCAGGTATTGTCGCTATGTTAATTATGAACGTTACTATGGGAAGTTTAACTGATGCAGCAGCAGGAGTAGAAGCAGGAAACAAAGCATTCGCTTTAGTTCTTGGAACTCCTACACTTCAAACTGGTGTGTTCGGTGGTCTTATTGCAGGTATTATTGGAGCTACCATGTATAATAAGTTCCATAAGACAGAATTACCTCCGTTCTTAGGATTCTTTGCAGGTAAAAGATTAGTTCCTATCATGGCAGCTTTAGTAGGATTTATCGTTGGTATGATAATGCCTTATATCTGGCAACCAATCCAAGCTGGATTAGAATCATTATCTATGATAGCTAATGACCCTAACAACTCAAACTTATCAACATTCATATTTGGTCTAATAGAAAGAGCTTTAATCCCATTCGGATTACACCATATCTTCTATTCTCCATTCTGGTTCCAATTCGGTGAGTATACAAATGCCGCTGGTCAATTAGTTCAAGGAGATAACAGAATTTGGTTTGCAATGTTTAACGATGGAGTTAGAAACTTCTCTTCTGATACCTATGTAGGTGCAGGTAAATTTATGACTGGTAAATTCCCATTCATGATGTTTGGATTACCAGCAGCAGCATTAGCAATGTATCATGAAGCAAAACCTGAAAAAAGAAAATTAGCTGGAGGTATCTTATTCTCAGCAGCATTAACATCATTTTTAACAGGTATCACAGAACCAATTGAATTTGCATTCTTATTCGTAGCACCAGTTTTATATGGTATTCACTGTGTAATCGCAGCAACATCATTTATGGTAATGAATATGTTAAATGTTAGAATTGGTATGACATTCTCAGGTGGAGCTATCGACTATGTTTTATTCGGTGTTTTACCAGGAATAAGAGGAGATTTCGATAATAACTGGTATATGGTAATAGTTGTAGGATTAGTATTAGCTGTAGTTTATTACTTCCTATTCAGAACGGTTATCAGAAAGTTTGATCTTAAAACTCCAGGTAGAGAAGAAGACGATGAAGAGGAACAAATCAAAGTAAGTGGAAGTGAATTGTCTATCTTAGTTATGGCTGCTTTAGGTGGTAAAGATAACTTAGTTACAATCGATGCTTGTATTACAAGACTTAGATTAGAAGTTAAAAATGTAAACGCAGTAAATGATAAAGAATTAAAGCGATTAGGAGCTTCAGGAGTACTTAAAGTTGGTACAAACGGTGTTCAAGCTATCTTTGGAGCAAAAGCTCAATTTATAGCACAAGATTTAAAAGAAATGTAATTTTATACATAGGAAGAGGACAATCCTTAAGGATTGTCCTCTTTTGCTTTTAATTTATTTAGAATCTATAATTAACTCCTACTGTATACCATAACATATCTATGTTTTTAGTTTCTTTAGAAGTTCCCCTATCATATTCCCTATCTTGCCAGTCATAAGCTACTCCTCCATCTACAGACAATTGATCATTTATCGTATAAGCTGCTAACAGCTCTGCTCTTATTCTATAATCACTTGTGTAGTCATAAGTCTTAGATGCTTCCGATAGATCTCTTACTAAAGAATATCTAACTCTAGGCATAATTGTTAATTTGTCTGTAACTTGATAGATACCCATTAATCTAATTTGATGGTCATACATAGTCTCATCGTTGTTGTTATAGAACTCTCCTGTTGAATAGAAAGTAGGTCTAAGTGCAAAATTATCTGTTATTGAGAATGTAGGTCCTAAATCTCCTTCATAATAATTCCCCTTGTTTTTAGATCCATTATTACTATCAACATCATGACCTACTACAAACCAACCAGAAGCATATTCATATGAAGAATCTATTCCTAATTCTACCCTATCTCTATTTCTATTTTGCTCTGCTGCCCATGCATCTCTTTTTTTAGTTCCTCTTTCACTTCTATACTTAAAAGCAACCCCAATTTTTGGTGTAGCTTGATACCTAACTTTATAGTCTACTCTTGTGTTTTGACTGTCTGCACCATTTGAATTAACATGTCCTGTTCCTCTCTGCTCAACATTCAAATGATAACCCCAGTTTCCTTTAACAGCATTAATCCCTGTTCCAAACATTAAAATATTTTCACTTTCACCAAAATCTTTAGATCCTAAATCATATTTTTCTCTTTCTATATAAGTTCTAGCTGAAATTTGCCAATCCTCACCTTGATCACCTTGTTTAATAAGTTCTGTTCTACCACTATCCTCTGATTTTAATACGGTATTTGCCAATTTTTCTTTTAAAGTAGTATTTTCAGCTTTTAACTGTTCCATTGTTTGAGGAGTGTCCTCAGCGAAAGCACTTGCTCCTAAAAATACAATTAACCCCAACATCGATATTTTTTTTTTCATTTTGAACCTCCATAATTAATTAATATTTATCTTAATTTAAATTTTTGCCATGATTTAATATTATCTATAAAAATAAGATTATCTCCACGAACTCTTCCTATCACATTGCTATTGCCTTCATTTTGATAATCTCGTAAAGCTATATGCAGTTCCCCTTTGTACCTATTATAATTTGAGTTTTCTATTATCACATCTCCTCTTTTAATACTTCTTGTATTTTTAGAAGGTATTTCATAAGTTTGGTATTTTACTCTAGGCATAGTAGATCTTATAGTATATTCACTGGCATCTCCTCTATAAAAATGTAGTTCATCGTATAAAATTTTAGCCTCTGTTTCAGAAACTTCAACCTCTAATTCTATATCTAACGTCAATAACCCTCTCCTAATGTCCCCTAATGCCTTCAATTCATCCTCTGAGGCAAAACAATTAGCTATAATAACGTCATCTACCATATCAGTATTCCAAAGATCTCTTGCCTGTACTGTGATATCATCTATATACCTATGCTCTTCTAATGTACATAACCCCTCTGAAACTGGCCATGGACCAAAGGTAGCAGCTGTAGAATTTATAAATGCAGCTACCCTTATTCCATTTTTTTTATAATTTTTAGAAGTTTCTAAAAATAATTCTCTCTTTAAACCACTTCTTTTTTTAGGATAAAAATTATGGCATCCTAAAATATTATGAGTATCGGCACAATATGATAATATGTTTTCTAAATATCTATTTGGTTGACTGACGTTTAATTCAATCATCAGATTTTCTTTATTATAAGTCATCATAGCTTCTTCTGCTCCAGAAAACCCTTCATCTAATCTCAATCCATCTACACCCATCTCACGAAAAAATGATAGATCATCATAAGATATCTTTAAATCTTTAAATACAGATAGAGCTACATCTACTATTACTTCAAAATTGTACCCTTTAGCATATGAAATTATCTCTTTAAACTCTCTAACTATTGACTCTTGATCTCCTTTTACAGATAATAGACAAGTAAAAATCCTATCAAAACCATATTTTGCTGCTGTAGCTATGTAGTTTTTATTTTCTTTCAAACTAGCATGCTCGGGATATACCGATATTCCTAATTTTCTCATTTCATGACTCTCCCTTTTAATTTTTAGTTTTCCAATTCTAAAGATTTTTCATATACTCTTACAAAAGGTGTATATATGAAGTAAGATAACGTAACTAGTCCAATACTAAGTATAAATGCTCCTACACTAAAATTTGTTGCTAATAAGGCTGCTATTGGTCCTGGAGTTGTCCATGGTACTAAACTTACTATTTTCCCTACTAGTCCTGTTTTTACAGCATACCAAGCTATGGTAGCATTAATCATAGGGACTCCTAAGAAAGGTATAAATAAAATTGGGTTCATAACTATGGGAGCACCAAATATTATTGGCTCATTTATATTAAATAATCCTGGAATTGTTCCTAATCTTCCTATTGACCTTAAATGATCTGTTTTACTTCTAGACATGGCTATTGCAAGTCCTAAAGTTGCTCCAGCTCCTCCTAAGTATACAAAAGCATCTAAAAATCCTCCAGCTAATATTTTAGGTATTTTTTCTCCGGCTTGAAGTGCAGCTTGATTAACTGCTAAGTTAGATAAAATAATTGGATTTATAATGGCTACTACTACATTTACTCCATGTAACCCAGCAAACCATAGTATATGAACCACTAAAATAATTAATAAAACTGCTGGTAAACTATCTGAAGCAGATATAAATGGCGCAAAGGTATCCATTATTAATTTGGGAATCATCTTTCCAGTACTCTGAACCCAATTATTAAGAGGTTGAAGAATTATTATTACTGCTATAATCGGTGTTAATAATTCAAATGATTTTGCAATTGCTGGTGGTACAGAATCAGGTAACTTTATTACCATTTTTTTTGTAGCCATAAACCTATATATCTCAATTGCTATAAATGAACCAATGATTGCTGTGAACAATCCATTCGCATCTAGATATCTAGCATCCATTACTGGCATCCATCCACCATCTACATGAAATACATTCATTACTTGAGGATCTTTTGCCATAGGGACCCAGTCTAACTTTGCCGAAGTCATAAGGAAGGTAAATAATGTTAAAAATCCACCTGTAATTCCATTTAACTTATATTGGTTAGATAGACTATACCCTATTCCAAAGGATACAAATAAGGACATAACTCCCATACTTACATAAAATGGTTGAACCCAATTAGCTTTATGAGCACTCATCAAATCAACATACCATTGCATATATAGCGGTGATGCTTTATCTGTAAAAGGTAAATTAACTAAAAGTAATATAAATGATCCTACTATTAAAAATGGCATGGCATATACAAACCCATCTTTTAGTGCTGTAAGGTGTTTTTGGTTAGCCATTTTAGATGCTAGTGGCATCAAATGCTTTTCTGTAAATTTTGTAAATTTATCCATAAATTTATTCATTTCTTCCCCCTATATTAATATATTTAAGATTAAATAATATCTAATAATATTTCTACCAAAGAAATAATCGTCTCAGCTGACATATATTGATCTTCAGCATGGGCAATTATTAAATTTAACTCTACTACCACATTATCATCGTCTTCACATTCTGCTGTGACATATTTATGATGTACCCCATGTGCTTCTAATAATAATTGTTTAGCTTCTAATAACCCGCTTTTGTCTTTGTTTCTAAGAGCTTCCAATGCTATACTTTTAGCAGTTCCTGCCATTGCGATTATTGGCATAAAACCTTCTATCAATTCTTCCTTTGTAAATTTACTCATGTTGATTACCTTCTTTCTCTATTAGTTCTAAAGCAAAATCTAATATTTTTTCACCTTTCATCATTCCATAGTCCATACTATTGATTACTTCTACAGTTTTATTAACTTCTTTAGCTAATGTATTTAATTCATCTTTCTTAAACCTTACTTGTGGACCTAATAAGAATACATCATACTTATCTAGGTTAGAATAAAATTGCTCCAACCCCATTGCTTCTATCTC
>NZ_JBATVM010000242.1:0-1779 GCF_049671765.1 Psychrilyobacter sp. | reverse complement strand
AGTAGGGGCTTGTATAATAAATGAAGATAAAAAAATTGTTGGAGCTGGATACAATGGATTTCCCAAAGGATGTTCTGATGATGAGTTTCCATGGGGAAGAGATGGAGGTTTTTTAGAGACTAAATATCCATTTGTAATGCATGCAGAACAAAACGCAATCTTAAATAGTATAAAAAATTTAAAAAATTGTACTATATATGTAGGGTTGTTTCCATGCCATGAGTGTGCAAAGTCAATAATTCAAAGTGGAATAATTAAGGTAGTATATCTTTCGGATAAATATGATGGTACAGATTCAAATAAGGCATCTAAGATGCTTTTAAACAGTGCTGGGGTAAAGTACACTAAATTAATTCCAAGAAAAATGGAAATATCTATATCTTTAGATGAAAATTTAATTTAATTTTAAAATCGGTAACCTATGTTACCGATTTTTTTCTTTCCTTATTGATATAATCAATTATAGAAATTACACTTCCTTTATGAAGCGAAAATGCTACTAAAAGAAAGAGTAAATAAAAAATGGAGGAGATAATATGTCAATGTTTTGTTACCAATGTCAAGAAACAGCAAAAGGAACTGGATGTACAATAGCGGGTGTTTGTGGGAAGAAGCCAGAAACTTCTAATTTACAAGACTTATTAATATATACAGCTAAATCAATAGCTATTTTAAGAGAAGGGCTTGATTTAGAAACAAGAAAATCTTGTGGTTGTTGTGAAGGTCTTGATTACTATATAACAAATGCATTATTTACCACTATAACAAATGCCAATTTTGATGACGAGGCTATCGCAGCTCAAATTACAGAAGGTTTAGCGTTAAGAGATAAATTAAAAGCTAATTTCATTAAAAAAGGAAGAACTCCTAAGAGATTAGAAAATCATGATGCATTAACTTTTACAGTAGAAACTATGGAAGAGATGCAAGATAAATCATTATCAGTAGGAGTATTAGCGACTGAAGATGAAAATATTAGATCTCTAAGAGAACTTACTATATATGGATTAAAAGGAATGGCAGCATATTATGAGCACTCAGTAAACTTAGGATATAAAAAGCAAGAGATCGTAATGTTTATAGAAAAAGCTTTAGTATCTACATTAGATAACACTTTAGGATTAGATGAATTAGTAGCATTAGTATTAGAAACTGGAAAATTTGGTGTAGATGTAATGGCATTATTGGACAGTGCAAACACAGGAAGATTTGGAAACCCTGAATTAACTGAAGTAAATATTGGAACAAAATCAAATCCTGGAATCTTAATTTCTGGACATGATTTAAATGATATAGTTCAATTATTAGAGCAAACAAAAGGAACTGGAGTAGATATCTATACTCATTCAGAGATGTTACCAGCTCATTATTATCCTGAGTTAAAGAAATATGATCATTTAGTAGGAAACTACGGAAACGCATGGTGGAAGCAAAAAGAGGAGTTTGAATCATTTAACGGACCTATCTTATTCACAACTAACTGTATAGTTCCTCCAAAAGCGGGAGCATCATATGAAGGTAAAGTGTTTACAACAAATGCAGCTGGATACCCAGGATGGGTTAGTATCAAAGAAGACGAGAATGGAAAGAAAGATTTCTCTGAAATCATAGAAATGGCAAAAACTTGTGAAGCACCAACTCAAATTGAAGAGGGATCTATCGTAGGTGGATTTGCTCATGAGCAAGTATTCGCATTAGCTGATAAAGTAGTGGATGCAGTTAAAACTGGAGCAATCAAGAAGTTCTTCGTAATGGCAGGTTGTGACGGAAGAATGAAAT